>NZ_JBVVQF010000027.1:0-20000 GCF_055811815.1 Mesorhizobium sp. WSM4836 | reverse complement strand
GCTAAGTGGGAAAGGATGTGAGGATCCCAAAACAACCAGGATGTTGGCTTAGAAGCAGCCATCATTTAAAGAAAGCGTAACAGCTCACTGGTCTAAATAAGGGTCTTTGCGCCGAAAATGTAACGGGGCTAAAGCCATACACCGAAGCTTAGGGTTTGCAGCAATGCAAGCGGTAGCGGAGCGTTCTGTAAGCTGATGAAGCCATACCCGTGAGGGGTGGTGGAGGTATCAGAAGTGCGAATGCTGACATGAGTAACGTAAGGGGAGTGAGAGACTCCCCCGCCGAAAGTCCAAGGGTTCCTGCTTAAAGCTAATCTGAGCAGGGTTAGCCGGCCCCTAAGTCGAGGCAGAAATGCGTAGACGATGGGAACCACGTTAATATTCGTGGGCCTGGAGGAAGTGACGGATCATTGAGGTAGTCCAATCTTATCGGATTGAAAGGGCTGCTGCGTGGTTCCAGGAAATAGCTCCTCCTTATAGACCGTACCCGAAACCGACACTGGTGGACTGGTAGAGTATACCAAGGCGCTTGAGAGAACTATGCTGAAGGAACTCGGCAAATTGCACGCGTAACTTCGGAAGAAGCGTGACCCTTTCATGCGCAAGCATGGGAGGGTGGCACAGACCAGGGGGTAGCGACTGTTTATCAAAAACACAGGGCTCTGCGAAGTCTCAAGACGACGTATAGGGTCTGACGCCTGCCCGGTGCTGGAAGGTTAAGAGGAGGGGTGCAAGCTCTGAATCGAAGCCCCAGTAAACGGCGGCCGTAACTATAACGGTCCTAAGGTAGCGAAATTCCTTGTCGGGTAAGTTCCGACCTGCACGAATGGCGTAACGACTTCCCCGCTGTCTCCAGCATAGACTCAGTGAAATTGAATTCCCCGTGAAGATGCGGGGTTCCTGCGGTTAGACGGAAAGACCCCGTGCACCTTTACTATAGCTTTACATTGGCATTCGTAGTGGCATGTGTAGGATAGGTGGTAGGCTTTGAAACCTGGGCGCCAGCTCAGGTGGAGCCACCCTTGAAATACCACCCTTATCACTATGGATGTCTAACCGCGGCCCGTTATCCGGGTCCGGGACAATGTATGGTGGGTAGTTTGACTGGGGCGGTCGCCTCCTAAAGAGTAACGGAGGCGCGCGATGGTGGGCTCAGAACGGTCGGAAATCGTTCGCTGAGTGCAATGGCATAAGCCTGCCTGACTGCGAGACTGACAAGTCGAGCAGAGACGAAAGTCGGTCATAGTGATCCGGTGGTCCCGCGTGGAAGGGCCATCGCTCAACGGATAAAAGGTACGCCGGGGATAACAGGCTGATGACCCCCAAGAGTCCATATCGACGGGGTTGTTTGGCACCTCGATGTCGACTCATCGCATCCTGGGGCTGGAGCAGGTCCCAAGGGTATGGCTGTTCGCCATTTAAAGCGGTACGTGAGTTGGGTTCAGAACGTCGTGAGACAGTTCGGTCCCTATCTGCCGTGGGTGTAGGAATATTGAAAGGATCTGTCCCTAGTACGAGAGGACCGGGATGGACGGATCTCTGGTGGACCTGTTGTGGCGCCAGCCGCATAGCAGGGTAGCTATATCCGGACGGGATAACCGCTGAAGGCATCTAAGCGGGAAACCCACCTTAAAACGAGTATTCCCTGAGAACCGTGGAAGACGACCACGTTGATAGGCCGGGTGTGGAAGAGCGGCAACGCTTGAAGCTTACCGGTACTAATAGTTCGATCGGCTTGATCGTTCTCATTCCTAATGCCCATTACCAGCGCTCACGCATGAGCGGCCCTTACGGGCCTATGCTCCGCGGGGGCGCCGGCGACGTGCAGTCGCACTTGCGGGCTTTGCCCGTAACAGACTGCAATGTCGCCTTGGCACAGAAAACAGCTTCTCGAGCAACGTGCGTTTTGCCGACCTGGTGGTTATGGCGGAGCGGCTGCACCCGATCCCATTCCGAACTCGGCCGTGAAACGCTCCAGCGCTGATGGTACTTCGTCTCAAGACGCGGGAGAGTAGGTCGCTGCCAGGTCTGCCAAGCGCACGTTGTTTAATCTTCTCCTTACGAACAGGCCCGCCAACGGGACACCGGGCCGCGCAAGCGGCCCTTTCATTTGGCGGAAGCTTGAATCCGGTGAGCCAAGGCTTACCTTTAGGGTTGACGCGGGGTGGAGCAGCGCCCCGTCCGCCCACAAAGGCCGAAGGCCTTGAGGACGGACAAAACAAGAAAGCCCGGGCTGCCCGGCCGGCATTCGTCGTGAAGTTGACGCGGGGTGGAGCAGCCCGGTAGCTCGTCAGGCTCATAACCTGAAGGTCACAGGTTCAAATCCTGTCCCCGCAACCAAATACGACGACGGCCCGCCTTGTGCGGGCCGTTTTCGTATTGGTACCACCCCTGCGCCAAATGCATCGAACCCCGGTAGCCCTACGGCGCCAGGGCTCTTGTTTTGGGGCGTGCTGCCAAACACCGGAGCAGCGGACGGAGTTCACATCCTCGCCGCCACCCAAATGCGCAGCATGGATGCAGCTCTAGCCGGCATCCCGGTTGGTCAAGGTGATGTGGCAGCAGCCGGAACCGTGGCCCGGCGTCCAGGTGACGTTATCGAAGCGCACTCCGGTGGCCTCGAACAGGCCGCGGTCGAAGGCGCCGGCGATGCGGCAGAGCGTGGCGAGCTTCTCGTCGCCTACGCCGGCCTCGACCCAGGCGTCCTTCAGCGGACAGCGCTTGACCTTAAAGGCGATTCGGTCGTGGCTGCGTTCTACCGCTGTCGGATACATGCGGCCGCCATCCGGGCTGACGGCCAGGAACGCCTCGCCGATTGCCGGTGCGTCGTTTGGGCCGAAATTGGCAAAGGCCGCCGCCGCAACCTCCTTGCCGCGCCGTTCGATGGTGCGGATCATGATCGCCTCAGCCATTTCCGCGCCAACTTCCGCGGTTAGCTCGTCGAGCAACAGACGATAGAGATCGGCGCGGCTGCGGAAGGCGGAATCGAGTTCGCGCGACAGTTTTTCGGCTCGAGCTTCGGCATCGGTCATGATGCGTCCTGTTCGATTCTTGACAGTCTTGGCACTGCCGTCACCAGCGCCTTGCCGATCGCGGATTGCGGCGCGTCGATGACGGTGCGGGCATCGCCGCTCTCGGCAATCCGCCCGGCGTCCAGAATGGCGATGCGGTGGGCGATGGCACGGACGACGCCGAGATCGTGCGAAATGAATAGATAGGCGATGCGCTCCTCGCGTTGAAGGTCGAGCAGCAGCCGCAGAATCTGCGCGCGCACCGAAACGTCGAGCGCCGACACCGCCTCGTCGAGCACGACCAGCGATGGTTTGGTGGCGATGGCGCGGGCGATTGCAACGCGCTGGCGCTGTCCGCCGGAGATTTCGTGAATGGCGCGGCCGGCGAGACCGGGGCTGAGGCCGACGCGTTCCAGCAGAGCAGCAATGCGGCGCGGGCGCTCGGCACGAGAGGCGATGTGGTGGATGCGCAAGGGGTCGTCGAGCACACGTGCCACCGTGGCGCGCGGGTTCAAGGCGGCGAGCGGATCCTGAAACACCATCTGCAGACGAGCGCGCCGGCCGCGCAAGGCAGAGCCGTTCAGCGATAGTAAATCGCTGCTTTCAAATTCGATACGGCCGGCGTCGGCTTCGATGAGCCGCAGTATGAGCCGGGCTATCGTCGACTTGCCGCTGCCGGAAGGTCCGGCCAGCGCCAGCGTCTCGCCGGGTTCGATGTGGAAGGAAACGTTGTCGGCGGCGATGATCTTGCCGCCGCGACTGTATCGTTTGGTCAGGCCGGAAACGGCCAGCAGAGGACTGGTCATGTTCGCTGCAGCAGCGGCTCGGCGTCTAGGCCGAGATTGGCGTCGAGCAGCACACGAGTGTATGGGTGACGCGGCGCATTGACGATTTGGGCTGTCGAACCGAGCTCTCGCAGCTCGCCATGCCGGAACACCGCGATCCGCTCAGCAAGCTCGGCGGCCAGCGCGATATCGTGGCTGATGAACAGCAGCGTCATGCCGTCCTCGGACACCAACTGCCGGATTAATGCGACGATCTCGGCCTGCACGATGGTGTCCAGCGCGCTGGTCGCCTCGTCGGCGATCAGCAGTTTTGGCCCGGCCGCAATCCCCGCGGCGATCGCCGCGCGCTGCTTCTGGCCGCCGGAGAGCTGATGTGGGTAGGCGCGCAGGGCGGCATTGGGGTCGGGCAGACGGACGCGTTCGAGCAGGGTTTTTGCCCTGGCATGGGATTGCGACCAAGTAAGGCCGAGATGGGTGTAGGCGACCTCAGCGATTTGCTTGCCGATTGGCATCACCGGGTCCAGACTTGCGGATGGGTCCTGGAAGATGAAGCCGATCTCACGGCCGCCGAGGGGAACGAATTTAGGCCGGCGTTCCGTCGTACCCCCCTCTGTCCTGCCAACATCCCCCGCAAAGGGGGATGTTGGCAGTTCCGGCGCCGGCTCTTTTTCAGCAACTTCAGTAATTGGCGAAAGCAGAGATGAAAGCGCAATCTCCCCCGTTGCGGGGGAGATGTCCGGCAGGACAGAAGGGGGTGCCTTGGCACCAAACATTGCCGGCGGGCGCAAGAGCCAATCGATGCGGCCTTCGATCCTGGCGGTGGCCGGCAGCAGCCCGGCAATGGCCAGCGCCAAGGTGCTCTTGCCCGAACCGCTTTCACCGATGATGGCAAAGCGCTCGCCGGCGGTGATGTCGAAGCCGACATTCTTCAGCGCCGCCACCTCGGCGCCGTCTCGGCGATAGGTCACCGTCAGATTGCGAATCGAAGCAAGCGCCGTCACGACAGGCTTCTCCTCACCGCGGTCGTCTCGACGACGCCTTCGCCGGTGAGATAGACGCCGAGCACGGTCAGCACGAGTGCTACACCTGGAATGATCGACAGGAACGGGGCCGTGCGCAGCACGGCGCGACCTTCGGCGATCATGCCGCCCCAGGTAACGCGGTTGGGGTCGCCGAGGCCGAGAAAGGACAATGCCGCTTCGGTGAGAATCGCCGCGGCGACGATCACCGACGACAAGGCCATTACCGGCGGCAATGCGTTGGGCAGCACCTCGCGAAAGGCGATCTCCAGCGGATGCATGCCGATGAGGCGGGCGCCGGCGACAAAATCGCGTTCGCGGATCGACAGCACTTCGGCCCGCGCCACGCGTGCTGGTCCGGTCCAGGCGCCCAGCGCGATCGCCGCGACGACGATGCCGAGCGACGGCCCGACGATGCTGACGAAAGCCAAAGCCAGCAGGAACGCTGGTACGGTCTGGAAAGCGTCGGTGATGCGCATCAGTACCTCGTCGACAAGACCGCCGGCAAAGCCGGCCAACGTGCCGATCACGGCGCCGACGGCAAGGGCGGCGGCTGCTGCTGCCAGCCCGACCGCCAGCGACGTGCGGGCGCCGTGGAAAAGCTCGGCCAGCACGTCACGGCCGAGGCGGTCGGTGCCGAGCGGCAGCGACCAACTCTGGAACGGCGGCAGCAATGCCGGCCCGGCAATGGCCTGCGGATCGCCCGGAAAGAACAAAGGTGCGGCAAGCGCCACGGCAAACAGTGCCGCCAGGATAATCGCGCCGGCGATCGCTTCCGGGGTGCGGAAAAAGTGGCGAAGCGGGCTCACCCAGCGGCCTCACTGGCGCCGACGCGCGGATCGAGAAAGGCGTAGGCGATGTCGACGAGAAGGTTGACGGCGACGACCAGGACGGCGCTGATGAGAATGATGCCGAGCAGCAACGGCGTGTCGCGCGCGGCCACTGCTTCTTGCGCCAGCCGGCCAAGGCCTGGCACGGAAAAGACGCTTTCGATGACGACGCTGCCGCCCAGCATTTGCGCGGACTGCAGGCCGAGCATGGTGACCAGCGGCAACAGCCCGTTACGGGCGACGTGAGCGAGCACGATGCGGCGACGGGAAAGTCCCCTGGCGCGGGCGGCCAGCACAAAATCCTGTCGCCACACCTCGGCCATACCGGCGCGCATCATGCGCAGATAGAGCGCGAGATAGATGAAGCCGAGCGCCGAAACCGGCAGGACGAGATGACGGGCGATATCGGCGGCGCGATCGAGGCCGGTCTTGGCCGAGGCGATACTCTCGATGCCGCCGATCGGAAACCAGCGCAGGTCGACGGCAAAGACAATGATAAGCACAAGGCCGAGCCAGAAGCCCGGCACGGCATAGAGCGCCAGCGAACCGATGGAGAGGAAGCGATCGCGGAAGCTGCCGGGTCTGGCGCCGGCATAGATGCCGAGCGCCGAGCCGAGACCGAAGGAGAGCGCGGTGGCGCTACCCATCAACAGCAGCGTGTTGGGCAGGCGCTCGAGGATGACATCGCGGATCGGCCGCGAAAAGGTGACGGACTGGCCGAGATCGAGATGCAGCAGCGCCCAAAGATAATTGGCGAGCCGCGTCAGCTCCGACTGGTCGAGACCCCAGCGATGACGCAACAGCTCGATCATGCCGGCGTCGCCGCCGGTCGAGACGATGTAGGCATCGACCGCGTCGCCGGGAGCGGCTTCGAGCAACAGGAAGGTGCCGATGACGACAATCAGCAGCACGAAGATGCTGCTGACGAGACGGCGGCGAAGCAGGATGAGGGCGCGGGTCATGGCGCAACGCCGATAGAAGAGCCAAGTTTTCGGCGCCGCGCTCTACGGCGCCCCCCTCTGTCCTGCCGGACATCTCCCCCACAAGGAGGGAGATTGGCAGCTTCGGCGTTGCCGGCCGTCTTGCAACGCTTGAGATTGGCGAAAGCGACAATAACAGCCGATCTCCCCCCTCGTGGGGGAGATGTCCGGCAGGACAGAGGGGGGCGCGAAGGAACTCTCATTGTCGAACCTGAGCACCGAGGCCGTCGATCTGCAAGTCTCGAGGTCAACTCGCCAAATAGGTGTCCGCCCAGTTCGATACCGCCCAGCGCGGGTTGTTGGCGATGTTCTTAACCGTATCGCGGGCGACGCTGATGAAACTCCATTCGGCGACATTGATCAGTGGCAGGTCGGCGGCAACTTTTCGCTGGAACTCCTCATAGAGTTCGGTGCGGGCGGCGGTGTCGAGCGTCTCCGATGCCTTGGCGATCAGGGTATCGAGTTCGGCGTTCTTGTAGCCACCCTGGTTGGAGAAGGGCACGCCGTCGGGAATGCCGCTCTGCACCAGGATGGTGGTCGAGATTGCCGGATCGCCGCGGAACACGGGCGGCCCGACCGCAAGGTCGAAGGCGTGGTCGGTGTAGACAGCCTTGATGTGCGCGGCAGAGTCGTTGTTGACCAGCTGGGCGTCGATGCCGATGGCGGCGAGCGCCTGGCGCAGATAGTCGCCGAACTGCTTGGTCTCGTTGAAATAGGGGGCTGGTAGCAACCTCAGTGAAAAGCGCTTGCCGTCATCGCCTCGGCTGTAGCCGGCCTCGTCAAGCAAGGCATTGGCCTTGGCCACGTCGAAGGCATAGGTCGGCACGTCGGCGGTGTAGAATTGCGGGTCGTTTTTCGGCACCGGGCCAGTGGCGGTAGCGGCATAGCCGAGAAACACCGTCTTGACGACGAAATCCTTGTCGATCGCGTGAGCGATCGCCTGGCGCACTTTCAGGTCGGCCAGCTCCTTGCGGCGATGGTTGATCTCGACGACGAGCTGATAGGTCAGCCCTTCATAGCCCTTGGTGATCACCTTGAGGCCGGGCACTTTGGAGATGCGGTCAAGATCGGCCAGGGGCACGGCGGAGAAGGCGGCGAGCTGGATCTCTTCGGCCTCGAGCGCGCTGGCGGCGGAGGTGCGGTCGGGCAGCACCTGATAGATGATCTCGTCGAGATAGGGCTCGTCCTTGCCCCAATAGTCGGTGTTCTTCTCCAGCCGGTAATATTCGCCGGGCTTGTATTCGGCAAATTTGAACGGTCCGGTGCCGACCGGGGCGTTGTTGGCCGGGTTGTCCTCGATCTTTCCGGTCTCGTAGATGTGCTTGGGCACCACACTGCTCAGCGCCGGCAAGGCGTTGCGGATCAGCTGGAACGGTGTCGGCTTGGCAAATTTGAACACGGCGGTGGCTTCGTCCGGCGTGTCGACCGCCTCCAGATCCTTGAACACGGTGCGGCCGAGATTCTGCAGCGGTTTCCAGACCTGCAGCGCCGAGAAGGCGACATCGGCCGAGGTGAAGGGTTTGCCGTCATGCCATTTGACGCCCTCGCGCAGTTTGAACGTCACCGACAGGCCGTCGGCGGCCCCTTCCCAACTGAGCGCCAGGCGCGGATCGAGCCCGTCCTTGCCGTCGAAGGAGGCCTCGGCCAAGGTTTCCACGATCTTGCTCGAGATGAAGAAGACGCCGTTCGAGGCGACAATCGCCGGATTGAGATTGCGCGGCTCGGAATCAGCGGCAACAACCAGTCGTCCGCCCTTTTTCGGCGTCTGCGCCCAACCGATCGTCGGCCTCGCGGTAGAGGCCAGCAGCAATGCCGAACCCGTAAGGATCGTACGTCTGGAAATGGTGAACTCTGGCATGAGCGAACTCCGTCCTCTCCGCGACCCGGCCGGTGCGCCGTACCCCTCGGACGCTCGTGAGCATCCCGCAAAGCTGATTATGGGCCTTGTGCGGGGTTTCGCCAAAGACGGAATTGGCGCATCTTTGCGTGGCTTTGAAATTTTCGTCCGCTGGACCAGTTGTACAGAAACGGTTCGACGCGCGGATTCTGGCAGGAACAGACTGGAGTAGAGTTCAGCAGCTGGAGCAGCTTTTGCGCCTAGTTCGCCCATTCTGGCTGGACCACATCGGGCAAAATGATGCAGATTTAAGCATAGCCGAGGATCAGAGCCGGAAAGGCCGGTGCCGGCGGGCGGCCGGCTAAGGGATTTCAGGGAGAGAGACATGAACATTGCCCCAGGCAAGAATGCCGTCGGCAGCGTGCCGTTCGACCAGGCCCGGGTGGACGGGCTGATGGAGGAAGCCGGCATCGACGTGCTGCTCGCCACCTCCAAGCACAACACGCAATACCTGCTTGGCGGCTACAAGTTCATCTTCTTCGCCGCCATGGATGCGATCGGCCATAGCCGTTATTTGCCTTTTGTCGTCTATGAGAAAGGCGGGCCGGAGCATGCCGCCTATGTCGGCAACCGCATGGAAGGCGGCGAGCACCAGAACCATCCGTTCTGGACGCCGACACTGCATGCCGCCTGCTGGGGCACGCTCGATGCCGCCAATCTGGCGGTCGAGCATTTGCGGAAGATCGGCAAGGAAAATGCCCGCATCGGCATCGAGCCCGCCTTCCTGCCGTCCGACGCCTATATGCTGATCCGCAGCGCGCTGCCGGATGCCAAGCTGATCGATGCGACTGATATGCTGGAGCGCATGCGGGCGATCAAAACCGAGGCGGAGCTGGAGAAGCTGCGCATCGCCTCCGAGCTGATCACCGATTCCATGCTGGCGACCATCGGCTGGGCACGCGACGGCACGACCAAGAGCGAGATCATTGAGCAGCTCAGGCGCGAGGAGACCAATCGCGGCGCGCATTTCGAATATTGCCTGTTGACGCTAGGCCCCAGCCACAACCGGGCCGCGTCGCCACAGGCGTGGAAAAAGGGCGAGGTGATGTCGATCGACTCCGGCGGCAACTACCACGGCTATATCGGCGACCTCTGCCGCATGGGCGTGCTGGGCGAGCCTGATGCCGAACTCGAGGATCTGCTGGCCGAGATCGAGACAGTGCAGCAGGCGGCCTTCTCCAAGGTCAAGGCGGGCACGCTGGGCGGTGACATGATTTCTCATGCCGAACGCGTGCTGAAGAAGTCGAAGGTTGCGCGCTATACCGATTTCTTCGCGCATGGCATGGGGCTGATCACGCATGAAGCGCCGTTCCTGATGACCAACCATCCGGTGACCTATGAAGGCACCTATGCCGCAAAGCCGCTGGAGAAAAACATGGTGCTTTCGGTCGAGACGACCATGCTCCACCCGACACGCGGCTTCATCAAGCTGGAGGACACGGTGGCGGTGACCGATGCCGGTTACGTCATGTTCGGCGATCGGGGCCGAGGCTGGAACAGGGGCGGGGTTTAGGCGCTTCTATTTCAGTTCCCCACCCGGCGGCAGCAGCCGGAAATCCGGCAGGTCGCGCAATGCCAGTTCCGGCCCGGCCGGCGAATAGACGACGAAAAGCTGCATCGGCCCGTCGCCGGTATTGAGTGTCGAGTGGAAGCGGCTTTCCGGCACATAGATGGTGCAGCCGGGGCCGACTTTCTCGACGACCGGGTTGCCCTTTTCGTCCTCGACCATCTGCTCGCCATTGCCTGAGATGACAAAGATGATCTCCTCCGCACCCGGGTGATTATGACGGGCATGCCCCTTGCCTGACGGTAGGTCGACGACACCACCGGAAAATCGCTTTGCGCCGTTCACTTCGGGAGCGACCGTCAGCGACAGCCTGCCCCAGTCGAAGCCGAAGGCGATGACGTCCTTTGGATATACGAATACCTTGCTGTTGTCGGTCATCGTCCCACCCTTCTTTTTGCTGGTCTTTACGCAGCGCCGAACGTGACGGCCTTGAAATCCGCCGTCTGCCTGGCGATAGAGGCTTCCGCCGGCAGCCGCTCCATCGAACTGGCGCCATAGAACCCGTGCAGGCCCTTGCAGCGCTCGAGAATATATTTGGCGTCGTCCGGCATCGAAATCGGCCCGCCATGGCAAAGCAGGATTATATCCTCGCGCACCGAGCGTGCCGCTTCAGCGATGGCGTCGATCTCGCTCACACAGTCGTCCAGCGATTTAGCCGAGGTCGCGCCAATCGAGCCGCCGGTGGTTACCCCCATATGGGCGACGACGATGTCGGCGCCGGCTGTCGTCATGGCGCGCGCCTCGTCTGGGTTGAAGACATAGGGCGTGGTCAACAGGTCGAGTTTGTGAGCCTCGGCGATCATGTCGACCTCGAGCCCGAAGCCCATGCCGGTTTCTTCAAAACTCTGCCGCATCTGGCCGTCGAACAGGCCGATAGTCGGAAAGTTCTGCACGCCGGAAAAGCCCATCGTCTTCAACTCGGTCAAAAGCAGCGGCATGATGGCGAAGGGATCGGTACCGTTGACGCCGGCCAGCACCGGCGTCTTCTTCACTACCGGCAGCACTTCGTAGGCCATCTCCTTGACGATTTCGTTGGCGTTGCCATACGCGAGCAGGCCGGCGGCCGAGCCCCGCCCGGCCATGCGGTAGCGGCCGGAATTGTAGATGATGATCAGGTCGATGCCGCCGGCTTCCTCCGCCTTGGCCGACAGGCCGGTGCCGGCACCGCCGCCGACGATCGGCACGCCGTCCGCGATCATCTTGCGGAATTTCTCCAGGATTTTCTCGCGCGGTATGGCGGCCATATTTTGGTGTCTCACTGTCTGGCGATGTCGAGGAAGGCCGTTGTGGCAGCCCAGGCGAATTCGGGGTCGTTGATATGCAGCGGCAGGCGCAGCACGCGTCGCGTTTTGGCGGGTTTGATGGTGCGCTCGATCGCCTCGAACAACGCTGCATCGGCTTCAGGGTCGAAGAAGGCGCCGCCTTCGATGTCGAGCGCCGACACGCCTTTCTCCGGAATGAGGAAACGAACCGGACCCTGGCAGAGGCTCAGCCTCGTACCGATCCATTCGCCGATCGTTCTGCTTTCGTTAGCATTGGTGCGCATCAGTGTGACGTTTGGATTGTGCTCATAGACCATCCGGCCGCGATGGCGTTCCGGGATTGTCGGCGGCGCCCAGAAATTCACCATGTCGAGCGCGCCGACCGAACCGACATAAGGCAGCCCGGTGCGGGCGATGGCGCCAAAGCGATCTTCGGTCGCCGGCAGCACGCCGCCAAACAGCAAGTCGCAGATCTCGGTCGTGGTGATGTCGATGACGCCGGACAACAGGCCGCTATCGGCCAATTTTTCCATGGTGCGGCCGCCGGTGCCGGTGGCGTGGAAGACCATACAGTCATAGGTGGAACGAAGCTCATCGGCGATCGCGGTCACGCATGGCGTGGTGACGCCGAACATGGTCAGGCCAATCGAGGGTCTGCCGTCGGCCGGCGGCGCCGGCTTTGCCGCCATGGCTGATATCGCTTGGGCGGCATTGTGCAGCACGACACGCGAAAGCCGGTTGAGGCCAGCCATGTCGGTCACCGAGGGCATCATGACGATGTCGGAGATGTCGACATAAGGTGCGGTGTCGCCGGAAGCCAACGTCGAAACCATGATCTTGGGCAGACCGAGCGGCAGCGTGCGCATGCCTGCGGTGATGATTGAGGTGCCGCCACCGCCGCCAATGCCGATGATCCCGGCAATATCGCTGCGCGACTGGACAAACCGGGCAAAGGCGGCGGCCATTGCCGCCACCGCAGTGCCGCGATCGTCGATGCCGAGCACGGCATTGCGACCCTCTGGATGGTGCCTAGCGACCTCGTCTGCCGAAACATCGACCGGCACGGCCGCGCCGCGTGTTCCGATGTCGACACGGGCAACCGAAGCGCCGGTTGCGGCGACCGAATCGGCCAGAAAAGCGAGTTCCTCGCCCTTGGTGTCGGCGGTGCCCACCGCATAGATGCGCTTCATCGCGTTTCCCCGGTCTTGGGCGTGCTCGGCGTTGCCGCCCGTTTGCCCGGCCGTTCGACGGGCGAAGGGCCATTGCAATTTTTTGAGACGCGCGTATCGTATTGATATGGATGTCTCACGTCAACAAGCAGTGAACGACGACGCCGGCCAAGGCGCCAGCCCGCGGGCCGAGCGCGGGGCCCGCGCGCGCACCAGGCGTCTCATGCTGGAGACGGCGACAAAGCTGATGCAGGCGGGCGCCACGCCGTCGGTCAGCGAGGTGGCGGAAGCAGCGGAAGTCTCCCGCGCCACCGCTTATCGGTATTTTCCGAGCCAGACGGCGCTGGTGCAGGCGGTGGTCGACGAAGGGCTCGGGCCGATCCTTACCTGGCAATCGAGCTCTGTCGATCCCGAGCGCCGGATTGCCGAGCTGTTCGAAACCTCCATTCCGCGCATCGAGGCCTTCGAAGCGACCTTCAAGGCGGCGCTGAAACTGTCGCTCGACCAGTGGGCACAGCGACAGGCAGGGACGCTGGGCGGCGAGCCGGCCTTCACGCGCGGCCATCGCGTCGACCTTTTGAAGGATGCGATCGCGCCACTCAAGGGCCGATTGCCGCCGCGCGAATTCAAGCGGCTGGCGCAGGCGCTGTCGCTGATCTTCGGCGTTGAGGTGCTGATCGTTTTGAAGGATATATGGGGATTGGATAGCCGCAGGATGATGTCGGTGGCGCAATGGGCGGCCGGCGCTCTGGTGCGCACAGCTGTGACCGAATCGAAGATTTAGGGAGATGGGATCGCGCCGACGTCGGCCGCTAGATAACGCAATCTGGTTCGACCAGATTTTCAACCTGGCTATTCATGCTACTAGCGATGCAGCGGCCCAAGCAATGCACTTATGTATCAAGGAGTAGGAAAATTCAGGGAAAACAGGCAGATATCTTGGGGATCAACTTTTCCGCGTGTCCGCCGCCGTCCAAGAAAGGGCTTGACGTTCCTCTGGAATTGGTAATACCAGATCAGGACAAATAAAGCGGATCAAAAGGGTGAAGGCTAATATCTGTTTCGGTCGAACGAGGAGGCTCGAAAACCGGAACGGTGCCGTCACGGGAGGACTACCAGGGCCGGCCTCGCCGCCGGCTCGCATGACAAGGTAGAATGCGCACAAGGGAGGAAATCATTATGCGCAAGACAATGACCAGCTTGCTTGCTGGTATCGGCCTAGTGCTCGCCTGCGGAACGTCCGTCTACGCGCAGGAAAAGGAACTTACAATCTTCTGGGCGGAATGGGATCCGGCCAATTACCTGCAGGAACTCGGCAACGAGTACGAGAAGGAAACCGGCGTCAAGATCACGGTGGAGACCACACCGTGGCCCGACTTCCAGACCAAGGCCTTCACCGAGTTCAACGCCCATGGCGACGCCTATGATATGGTCGTCGGCGACTCGCAATGGCTTGGTGCCGGCTCGACCGGTGGTCACTATGTCGACCTGACAGACTTCTTCAACAAGCACAAGGTCGGTGAAGTGATGGCACCGGCCACGGTGAAATACTATGCCGAATATCCGGGCGGCAGCAGCAAGTACTGGGCCATTCCACTCGAAGGCGACGCCGTCGGCTGGTCCTATCGCAAGGACTGGTTCGAAGACCCCAAGGAAAAGGAAGCCTTCAAGGCCAAGTATGGCTACGATCTCGACGTGCCGAAGGACTGGAAGGCGCTGCGCGACATCGCCGAATTCTTCCACCGTCCGGACCAGAAGAAATACGGCATCGCCATTTACACCGACAATTCCTATGACGCGATGGCGATGGGCTTCGAAAACGCGCTGTTCTCATTTGGCGGTGAGCTGGGTGACTATAAGACCTACAAGGTCGATGGCTTCATCAACTCCGATAAGGCGATCGCGGCGCTCGACGCCTACAAGGAACTCTACAAGTTCACGCCTCCCGGCTGGGCCAAGTCGTTCTTCGTCGAGGACAACCAGGCGATCACTGAAAACCTGGCCGCGATGAGCATGAATTACTTCGCGTTCTTCCCCTCGCTGATCAACGAGGCATCGAACCCGAATGCCAAGAACACCGGTTTCTTCGCCAATCCTCCCGGCCCGAACGGCGACCAGTTCGCCGCACTCGGCGGTCAGGGCATCTCCATCGTTTCCTACTCGCAGAAGCAGGAAGAGGCGACGAAGTTCCTGGAATGGTTCATCAAGGACGAGACGCAGAAGAAATGGGCAGCGCTTGGCGGCTACACCTGCAGTGCCGCCGTGCTCAAGTCGCCCGAATTCCAGAACGCCACGCCCTACAACAAGGCGTTCTACGAGACCATGTTCAAGGTCAAGGACTTCTGGGCGGTTCCGGAATATGCCGAACTGCTGCAGCAGCTCAACCAGCGCATCTATCCGTACATGATCGGCGGCGAAGGCACCGCCAAGGAGACGCTGGACGCATTGACAGCCGACTGGAATGCGACCTTCAAGAAATACGGCCGCGGCCAATAACGACGAAGTTCCACGGAGGAGGCGTTCGTGCCTCCTCCGTTTCTTTTTCCGATTTTTGAACCGGGAGCAGGGTCTTGGCGACCACAATGATCACCACGCTGGAGAGGTCTTCGCGGGCCGCCGCTCGCGGTCTCAGCGACATTTCTATCCGCAATCTCTTCATTATCCCGACGATCCTGTTCCTGATCGTCTTCAACATCTTCCCGCTGATCTATTCGCTGGGCTATTCGTTCACCGATTTCCGCGCCTCGACCAGCGCCGCGGCGAATTTCGTCGGGCTGCAAAACTATCGCGACCTGCTCAGCGATCCCTATGTCTGGTCCAATTTCGCCATCACCGCAAAATACGTCATCATCTCGGTCGCCGGCCAGCTGCTCGTCGGCTTCGGCGTGGCCATGCTGCTCAACCGCGACATTCCGCTCAAGGGCCTGCTGACGACGCTCCTGTTGTTGCCGATGATGCTGTCGATGGCCGTCGTCGGCCTGTTCTGGAAGCTGCTCTACGATCCGTCCTTCGGCATCATCAATTATGCGCTGGGCCTCGGCACCTTCGAATGGCTGTCGAATCCGAAAATGGCGCTCTATGCGGTCGCGCTGACCGACATCTGGATGTGGTCGCCCTTCGTCATGCTGTTGTCGCTGGCCGGCCTGTCGGCCGTGCCCAAGCACCTCTACGAGGCAGCCGCGATCGACAGGGCCGGGCCGTTCTACACCTTCTTCCGCATCACTCTGCCGTTGGTCGCGCCGATCCTGATGATCGCGGTCATCTTCCGCACCATGGAGGCGTTCAAGACCTTCGATCTCGCCTACATCCTGACCAGCCAGCCGACTGCCGAACTGATTTCGATCCGGCTGTACAAGATGGCATTCCAGGAATGGCAGACCGGGCGTTCCTGCGCGCTCGCCTACATCGTGCTGATCATGGTGCTGGCGATCACCAACATCTACGTCAAATACCTCAACAAGGTGAAGGAGCGCTGAGATGGCGGCAGTCCGCACTTCTTCCGAAATCACCTTCAACCGGGTCGCCATCGTTGCCGTCCTGCTGGTGACGATCATCTTCCTGGCGCCGATCTACTGGATCGCCTCGACGGCGTTCAAGCCGCGCAACCTCGCCACCACCATTCCGCCGACGGTGGTTTTCCAGCCGGAGATTTCGCCCTTCGTCAAGCTGTTCACCAAGCGTTCGCAGCTGCGCACGGCGCCGACGCCGGAACAATACGCCGCCGCCCCGTGGTGGGAGCGGCTGGTGTTTGACGGCGGCGAAAAGATCGTGCGGGACGGCAAGGGCCAGGTGCAGTGGTCGGCCTACCCGAGCCGTTTCATGAACTCGCTGATCGTTGCAATAACTTCGACCGTCCTGGCCGTCGGCATGGGCACATTCACCGCTTATGGGTTCTCGCGCTTCAAGGTAAAAGGCGAGGCGGACCTGCTGTTCTTTATCCTGTCGACGCGCATGCTGCCGCCGGTGGTCGTCGCCATTCCGATGTTCCTGATGTACCGGGCGGTCGGCCTCAACGATTCCCACATCGGCCTGATCATCCTGTACACCGCCTTCAACCTGTCCTTCTCGGTGTGGCTGATGAAAGGCTTCATGGACGAGATCCCCAAGGAGTATGAGGAGGCGGCCCTCGTCGACGGCTATACGCGCATGGAGGCCTTCTTCAAGATCGTGCTGCCCGAGGCCGCCACCGGCATCGCCGCCACCGCCGTGTTCTGCTTTATCACGGCATGGAACGAATATGCCTTCGCACTGATCATGACCAGCCGCCGTGCCCAGACTGCGCCGCCTTTCATCCCAAGCCAGGTCGGGTCCGGCCTGCCGGACTGGACGGTAATAGCCGCGGGAACCTTCCTGTTCCTGCTGCCGGTGGCGATCTTCACTTTCCTGCTCCGCAACCATCTGCTGCGCGGCATGTCTTTCGGAGCGATCCGCAAATGAGCTTTCGCGACATCAACCAGAAATATCTCGAACCGGGCAGCCAGGTGCTGATGGTGCTCGGTATCATTGCGCTCTGCCAGCCGTGGAATATGCTGCTGCACAGCTACGGCGTGACCATCATCCTGATCGGCCTGATCGGCTTCAACATCACCTCCAAGATCGCGCCGGAGGAGAAGGCGGGCACCGGGCAAGGGGCAAATCCGGGGGCACAGCATTGACCCAGATCGAGCTTCGCGGCGTCCAGAAATATTTCGGCGCCGTCCAGGTCATCAAGGACCTCAACCTGAAGATCGACGACAACGAGTTCATCGTGCTGCTCGGCCAGTCGGGCTGCGGCAAGACGACGACACTCAGGGCCGTCGCCGGACTGGAGACGATCGACGGCGGCGACATCCTCATCGACGGCAAGCCGGTCCAACACCTCAAGGCCGCCGACCGCGACATCGCCATGGTCTTCCAATCGTTCTCGCTCTATCCGCATATGAGCGTCTACGAGAACATCGCCTTTCCACTGAGAGCGACGCGCAAGAGCAAGGCCGAGATCGACAACGAGGTGCGCTCGGTCGCCAAGACGCTGCAGATCAGCGATCTCCTCGCCAAGAAACCGTCGGCGCTGTCCGGCGGCGACATGCAGCGCGTGGCGATCGGCCGGGCCTTGGTGCGGCGGCCGAAGGCGATGCTGATGGACGAGCCGATCGGGGCGCTCGATGCCAAGCTGCGCGAGGAGATGCGGGCCGAGATCAAGCGGCTTCACATCAAGCAGGGCTCGACCAGCATCTACGTCACCCACGACCAGATCGAGGCGATGAGCCTCGCCGACCGCATCGTCATCATGCATGAAGGTGTGCTGCAGCAGATCGGCTCGCCGGACGAGGTCTACTCGCACCCGGCCAATTTGTTCGTCGCGCAGTTTGTCGGCAGCCCGGTGATGAACGTCGCCGATGCTTCGGTGACCGAGAAAGCCTCATCGGCCTCGGTCACGGTCGGCGATGCGGCCGCCGGGTTCGAATTCCCGCGCGCTTTGCTGTCGAAGCTCAACGGCCATGCCGGCAGCCAACTCGCGCTCGGCATCCGGCCGGAAGGCGTCCTCGTCCGCCGCGAAGCCGCCGAGGGATTCCTGCCGGTGGAGACGCAGATCGTCGAGCCGCTCGGGTCCTTCGACATCGTCGACCTCAAGGTCGGCTCAAAGATGCTGCGTGCGCGCACCAAGAGCGGCTTCATCAGTGGCCCCGGCGAAAGGGTCTTCGTCAGAATTGATCCCAGCCAGGCGCATTTCTTCGATACGGCGAGCGGCAAATCGCTGGGAGTGACACTCTGATGGCCCACATCCAGCTCAAGAACATCTCAAAGAAATTCGGCAACCACACTGCCTTGACCGGGCTCGATCTCGACATCGCCGATGGCGAGTTCTTCGTCCTGCTTGGCGAGACCGGCGCCGGCAAGACGACGACATTGCGCATGATTGCCGGCCTGGAAAAACCGAGCGAAGGTCAAGTCTTTATCGATGGCGTCGATGTCGCCGACTGGGGCGCGGCCGAGCGCGACGTGGCGCTGGTGCTGCAGCAATATTCGCTCTATCCGCGCTATACGGTGCGCCAGAACCTCGAATTTCCGCTAAAGCCGAAGATCCGCCGGCTGCCTGATGCCGAGATTAAGGATCGTGTCGACCGCGCTGCCAGGACGCTGCGGATCGAGCATCTGCTCGACCGCAAGACCGATCGGCTTTCAGGCGGCGAGATGCAGCGCGTCTCGATCGGTCGCGCCATTGTGCGCAAGCCGCGGGTATTCCTGATGGACGAGCCGTTGTCGGCGCTCGACGCCAAATTGCGCGAGGCGCTGCGCACCGAATTGAAGAACCTGCAAATGCAGCTTGGCGCCACCTTCCTGTTCGTGACGCACGATCAGATCGAGGCGATGTCGATGGGTGACAAGGTCGGCGTGCTCAACCATGGCCGCATCGTCCAGACCGGCACGCCGTACGAGATCTACAACAACCCGCGCGACACCTACGTGGCGAGCTTCGTCGGCTCGCCGCCGATGAATCTCATCGACGGCAAACTCGTCAACGGACGTGCGGTGATGGCACCGCTCAATTTCGAATTGCCGTTTGCGGGCGGTGCCAAGACTTCGGGGGGTGCCAAGACGGGCGCGGCGACCGACGGTCGCCCGCTCGTCTTCGGTATTCGTCCCGAGGACGTCTATCTCGAGACCGGCGCGCCGGTCGAGGCGCGGGTCCATGACGTCGAGAACCATGGCGTCGAAAAGATCCTGACGCTGCGGGTCGGCGACGCCATGCTGCGTGCCACCGTGCCGGCCAGGACCGACGTCCAGATAGAGCAGCCGGTGCGCTTTGCCTGGAACCCGGATAAAGTGGTGCTGTTCGACAAGGGCAGCGGAATAAGCCTGCGTCACGCCGGCTAAATACAAGCCTCTTTACTGAGCTAGAGCGGGACGCGTTCAAAGTGAACCGTGCATCCCGCTCTATCCATGTGTTTTAACCGCATTTGTGCGACGCCACGTAATTCCACTTGGCTGGGAAATGCTTGAGTCTTCCCGTCATCCCCCGTACGGGGGATGCGGATGCTCCGATTTGTCGAATAGGCTGATTCTTGGTCCCAAACGGGCTTTGCAAGCCAATTTGCGGGCCCAAAATGGAGGGTTGGCTATGGGAAATCTGCTCCGCAGTTTTGCGACGATTCTGCTTGTCGCCGGTATGGCATTATCGGCCGCGCATCTGGGCGAGGCGCAGGCAGCCAAGAAAGTTGTCGCCGGCGCGAAGGTCGACGCCAAGAAGATCAAAGGCCTCAACGGTACGGTCAATCTGTCCACCAGCGACTGCAAGCTGTTGTTGAGCGGCACCGTCGTCGAAGTTTCGGATGGCAGGTGCGGGGCCTCCGGCAAATATTGCAAGAGCAGCGCCGGCTCGGCCTGCATCACCGAGCAATAAGCCGGCCAACGTTTAGCCGGCCTAAAGTATCCGTTTTGATCAAGGGGTTTTAGGGGCCCATTTTCTCTGCGCCTTGAGGAGAGCGTTTGCGAGGAT
>NZ_JBVVQF010000026.1:0-112519 GCF_055811815.1 Mesorhizobium sp. WSM4836 | reverse complement strand
GTTCGCCGTCGTGTTCGGCGAAAGGTTCGTCAGCCAATGACGAAACCGGCCTCGCGCACAGAATTCCTGACAGTCCCATCCCCTCCACGGCGCATGAAGTGAGCGCCTCGAACTGCCAAGACATAGGCCTGCTCCCGAGCTTCCAGCATCCGGCTAAGGCTGCTGTCCGCCCCGTAGACAGCGTCGCCCAGAACGTAAGCGCACGGGACGCCGGCATCGAGCGCCGCCTCGATCATGGCGCGCGCCATCTTCGGCTTGGTCGCAAACTCGACCGTCTCCGGGATCGCCGCCCTGGCACATCGCGCCCGATCCTTTGTCCAGCTCTCCGGCAGATAAAGGCGACGATCGACCAGCGCTTGGCCGTAGCGGCTCGCGTAAGCCAAGAACACGCCGATCTGGCTGTTCTCGATCCGCCCCGCCGTTCCCGAGTACTGACGCGCGACACCAGCCGAACGATCGCCCTTCTTCACAAATCCCGTCTCGTCGACGATCAGGACGCCATCCTCATCGCCCAACGCCTCCACCACATAATCGCGAACCTCGTCTCGGAGCCGATCAGCATCCCAGTGGCTGCGCCCCAACAGCGACTGCATCCGATAGGGGCGCCCCGCTCCGGACTGCTCGGCCATCAGCCAGCCCGTCTTGCGCTCAATACCGGAAAGAAGGCCGTCAAGGAAATCTGCGCCCGTCTCTCGCAGCTCACGGCGAGGAAGCACCCGTCCAACCCGCGCCTTTAGCGCTGAGAGCTCCTGCTCCCAACCCAACAACGACCCTGACCACGAAGCGACAGACATGGTTCCCTCCATAACCTCGCGAAGGGAATCACAAAATCAACTGATCCGCAACTGTAGTACTAATGCGGCGCCTTGGCCGGCGGCCTCGAGCCAGCTTCTGTCTCGCGCCTGCATGGCTTCCTGACAGGTCACGATGCGGCGCAGGTTAGGCGGCACGCCGATTTTGGTAACGCTTGCCTGTGAACTGAAAGATTGAAGGTCGGACTTGCGGCACATCGATTACCTTCAAATGAATAAGTTGCTGCCCGGCGAGGTCGTTTCAGCGCATCTCGACTGGTGGGTCGGCAAGACAATAGGGAACGGAAATGATCGCAGGCGTAAAGGGACGGCTTTGGGGCCGGAAGCTTCGGGCCTGGAACCGGACCCCAGTTGGGTGCAAGCATCGTGGCCTCCGCCCGGTCAGGCATTCACCGGCTCGGGAAATGCCAATTGATTCTGCTCAACCGGGCATGCCTAAACGGCCACCTGCGTCCCGATCTCGACCACACGTCCGGTCGGGATCTGGAAATACTCGGTCGCATCCGCTGCCGTGCGCGCCAAGCCGATGAACAGCTTGTCCTGCCACACGGGCATGCCGGAATTGGGTGACGCCTTGAGCGAGCGCCGCGACAGGAAGAAAGAGGTCGTCATGACGTCGAACTTCCAGCCCTGCTTGCGGCAGATCGCCAGCGCACGCGGAATGTTGGGCTGTTCCATATAGCCGAAGGTCAGCGTCACCCGCATGAACAGATCGTTGATCGTTTCCATCTTGACCCGCTCGCTGTCGGGCACGACGGGTTGTTGCGCCGTCACCACCGAGAGGATGACGTTCTGTTCGTGCAGCACCTTGTAGTGCTTCAGGCTGTGCATCAACGCGGTCGGCGCGCTGGCGGGATCGCTGGTCAGGAACACCGCCGTACCGGACACCAGCTGTGGTTTCTTCTTCAACAAATTGGCGGCAAGGAAATCGAGCGGGATCTCGTTCCGGCGCGTCTTGTCGAACAAATAGCGGCTGCCGCGGATCCAGGTCCACATGGTCAGCACAATAACTGCGGCAATGGCAAGCGAGGACCAGCCCCCTTCAAACACCTTGACTATGTTGGCTGCAAAGAAGCCGGTATCGACGAATGCGAACACCGCCATCAAGGCGACCGCGACGCCAAGCGGCCATTTCCAGATGCGCGTCATTACAACAAAAAGCAGTACGTTCGTCACCAGCATGTTGCCGGTCACCGAAATACCGTAGGCCGAGGCCAGGCGGCTGGATTCGCCGAAGCCGACCACCAGCAACATCACCACCAGCGCCAGCATCAGGTTGATGCGCGGCAGATAGATCTGGCCCGACTGTTTTTCCGACGTGTGCTGGATGACGAAACGCGGCAGCATATTGAGCTGCACCGCCTGTCTGGTCAGCGAAAAAGCGCCGGAGATCACCGCCTGGCTGGCGATCACGGTCGCCGCCGTCGCCAACACGACCATCGGAATAAGCGTCCAGCCCTGGTTCATCTCAAAGAAGGGATGGCCGACAACACCGCCATTTGCCAGCACGAAGGCACCTTGCCCGACATAGTTGAGCAACAGGCAAGGGAACACGATTGCCAGCCAGGCGAGCACGATCGGCTTGCGGCCGAAATGGCCGAGATCGGCATAGAGCGCCTCGGCGCCGGTGACGGCGAGGAAGACCGCACCAACCGTGACGAAGGCGACATCGGGCGAGTTGACCAGGAACGACACGATGTAATGCGGGCTGATCGCCAGCAGGATTTCCGGATCGGCGATGATGTGGTTAATGCCGGAAAGGCCGATGGCCAGGAACCACAGCGCCGTGACTGGCCCGAACACCAAACCTACGCCGCCGGTGCCGAATCGCTGCACCGCAAACAGGATCGCCAGGATGGCCAGTGTCAGCGGCACCACATAGGGCTGGAATGTCGGCGTGACGACATTCATACCTTCGACCGCCGATAGTACCGAGATCGCCGGCGTAATGACTGCGTCGCCGAAAAAAAGCGCCGCGCCGACGATGCCGATGCCGAGGATCACCGCCGAGCGCGTCGGGAAACTGTTGCGCGCCAGCGCCATCAGCGACAGCACGCCGCCCTCGCCGCGATTGTCGGCACGAAGGACGAACATGATGTATTTGATGGTGACGGTGATCGTCAGCGACCAGATGATCAGCGAGAGTACGCCGAGGATGTCGCCACGGTTGGCGACGTTGCCACCGGCCGATGCATGCAACGCCTCGCGAAATGCATAGATCGGGCTGGTGCC
The DNA here is from genome assembly GCF_055811815.1 of Mesorhizobium sp. WSM4836. Classification (NCBI taxonomy): domain Bacteria; kingdom Pseudomonadati; phylum Pseudomonadota; class Alphaproteobacteria; order Hyphomicrobiales; family Phyllobacteriaceae; genus Mesorhizobium; species Mesorhizobium sp. WSM4836. The sequence continues at coordinate 109,475 of NZ_JBVVQF010000026.1, read as the reverse complement.
GATATCGCCGTAAACCACGCCGAGCGCGCCCAGCATCAGCACCTTGGTGCTGTGCTGCTCGACCTCAGAATGGCTCGATTGTTCGACAGGTTCTGCCTCGTTACCAGCATTGGTAAGGGCCATGGATGACACTCCGATAAGCGGGCGGTGCTCTACGCTTGCTGCACTGCAATATCAAGTGCCGTAACGTAATGTCTGCCGGCATCGCCTGTCGTTGCTCGCCTTGGCAGACTCGCCAGCCCCGAAGCCCTACCGACGAGCAATAGCGCACCGGCAGAACCCTCAAGCGCCAGATCAATGAATGGTTCTCGACCACAGTGCCCCCCGCGATGCGACCGATGGCGACCAGGGTGTCAGGGCGCACAAGGATGGCGGTTTCCTGAGAGATGATGGGGGAGAACAAGTCCGCGCTTGGGAGGGCCACAAACGCCCGCTCAGCGGCTGCCTCGGCCTCCGCAACGCTGAGGAAGGCCCGATCGCCTAATGGCAACTGCAAGCTCTCCTACCGAACAATCAGTTCGGCACGCCCGCTTCGGAATTCGTGCTTGGCAAGGAACGACACGATTCCCGCAATCTTTTTGCCGCCCTGTTCCGAAGGCTCGATGGCGTTGACAAAGTCGGCGTCCTCGCCGCAGAAAGACCCCAAGGCCGTGGTGCACTGGCTTAGGCACAACATGAAGGACCGGCTTCGGGTGGCGGGGTGTCGAAACCCACCCAGGATATGATCCTCGGGCATTCAAGCGGGGGTGTGGGGGAGGACTATGGGAGCGACGAGGCGCGGCTTAGGGTCGCTGGATGCGACGTTGGCTGTGGAACGCCTCATATGATTTCTTAAAACCAGCCCATGAAGTTCTGCAATGAGCGTTACGCCCGCGCCTTCACCCGAGGCTTTTCATTGATACGGAAGTAGGAGTGCAGCATCTTGACGACTCTAACACCGGTCCCCTCGCCGACCTCTTGTACGCCGATGATCGCGCGACCGCGATGAGAATACATCACAGGTTCATCGGGGGAGAGCTTTAGCCCTACAGCCCCGACCCTATACAAGACCGCAGCAACAGTCCTAATAAATTGCTTTCGGCTATGATCGGTGTACGCGTCACAGTGGGCGGCTGCCGATCTTGTGAGCGGGTCCGTAGCTGTCTTTCCCTGCCCCACCGCCTCCAGTGCTATGTTGTCAACTTCTGAATCGTCCAGGCCGGAAAGCTTGAACGAGATCTCTTTGGCCCGCAGAATCTCAAGCGCTGCAGCTAGAGACGGAAACGCAACTCTCCATTCGTCCACCAACGCTTCATACCTGAACTGAGAGTAGCTTACCTCGGCGGTGTAGACATCGCTTGGAGAAATGCTGCTCTTGTTGTCTGCTGCCTTGAAACATTCGTTTACGAACGAGATTAGGTCTCGCGGCCGCAAAAGGGTGCGGTCGAGAATATAATCGTACGGCATCTGACCGCGCACTTTATCAGCAAAAATGTCCTCAAAAAGAACCTGCCTCTGTGGCGAGTATTTCCGCCGAAAGATTAGCCCTATACGCTTGTCAATCAATTCCTTTAGCTTCTTCTCGTCCCACTCTATGGCTACCACGTAGTCTCGAAACTTCTCCCTTTGAAATCCACTATCTGCGTTCTCTTGAATGGATCGTTCTATTACATCTGATCTAAGGGCTACTATGACCTTCAAATTTCGTATTGTCCTAAATTTTGTAAGGGCCTCGACAAGCGAGTTAATCATCCGGTACTTCAGGCTATCGTCTATCCACCGCTCGTCCAGGTGGTCTACCAGAATGTAATAATTATCGTTATCGGTTCGTTCGGCAAGCAGTGATATTACCCTAGAGAGGTCTTGCAGCTGCTCGGAGTTCATTATTTTCCTAACTCTTGCGATGTACTCGCTCTTGTTCTGGTTGCTTAAATTTGCTCCGTACCCCGCTTTGCTTGCGAATTTCGAGATGTCGACCCCCAACTCTGCGAGAAACCGTTTCTCGTAGGTTTGGGTAAATTGGCGAACGTTCTCATCCATCTCAATCCAGAGGCTTCCGGCGTACTCGCGTAGATATTCTATTGCGCGAGCTTTGCTCCTGTCGCCCTTGACGCGATCAAGAATTACTAAGAACCAGTTTCTAGACTGCTGCTCGTCCCTGATCTTATAGCGCAGTCGAATGAACTCTACCAACAGCGCGTGCTTCCACACGGCTTGGAAGAAAAGGTTCAAATCTGCCCCTATGTCGTGGAGAAATCTTAGCACGTCAGAATTGGCGATGTGTGTCATCGCCATTTCACTCGGCGACACAAACGCGGCATTCTTATTTCGTGTTACATATTGGATTATCGCGCTTTTCCCCGACCCGGTCCTTCCTGATAATATTGAGGCATTTGTCGAGACGTCCAATACCTCATTCAGAGCCGTGTTGCCTACAAAGCACTCGTACAGAAGGTCCTCGTCTTCTTCGGCTGCATTTTTTCCAACTCGGATGTCTCGAGTTATAAGATGATTATTTCGCGCCACTGCCCGTCACTCCTCCCAAGTGAGCATAGTGCACATGCGCTGTTAGAGGGGCAACTCCCTCTGTTTATTCCGCACACACTTTTCTCTCCAGCCCAAGTTCTCGCTATGTGGTGAGGCTTGATGCAATGATCTTATGGGTTTGCTAACATCCTGCTGGGTTGGGGCGTTGGCACATGCAAGAATTTTGGAATCTCATTGTAGACAGCACTTTTTTCTACGAGACGCTCAAGATATTGATCACTGCGGGGTTGGCTGTAGCCGGAACGCACTTAGCTGCGAGATACTCAAGTCGGGTGAGCGACCGGAGAGAGAAAGAGGAGCGTCAGCGAAACGCTGAACATCTGGCGATCAGCGTTGTTTGCGCCCTAGACCCGCTTGTAGCGGCCTGCGCTTCTGTTGCCCACGATACCGGTACCAGGGACGGCGACGACTTCCTGACCACAACCACTTCGAGGTCGTCAGTTCTCATCCCTACAGACGCAGACTGGAAAGCTATCTCAGCCGAGACGGCTTACAGGATTCGGAGCCTTCCCAACCGGGCCGAGCTGGCCGATGCCTTGATTCAATCAGCTTCGTCAATTGCAACACCACCCGACTACGAGGAGGTTTTCGAGACGCGACGGGAGGAATATGCCAAACTTGGCCTAGCTGCGTTGGCGATCACACGAGAGCTGAGGTCCGTCTACAAGCTTCCGAATGCTGAACATTTGGAAGATGACGGAAACGCTTTGCATATGGCCCTTCAGCAGGTTGAGCAAATCCGTGAAAAAGCCACAGAGCACAAAGCGGCACTGATGCGGCTTCACGCGAAAGCCTTCGCCGAGGTCTATGGATTAGAGGACAAGGTGGCTGAATAACCTTACAAACAAGCAGGGCCTATTGAAATTAGACGGAAAAATCCGAGGGGTCGAACTCGACAGTTGTGGCCGCGCGATACCCCCGTAGGGTCCAGCTTTCTCGGGGTTGGACATGAAAACGATTGGAACACTTCTGCTTATGGCTCTTAGCGGCCCCGCATCGGCGGCGGTCTATTTGTCAGACAACGCCAACGCCGCAGCCGACGTGTGGGTCATAGTTACGGACAATCCGGGGGCGGTGGACTGTTGGTTGCTCCGATCCGACATCACCTCCGTTCCGTCGCCTGGACGAGGCGCTTCAGCGCGGCGTCGCGAAGGTCACGCGTCGTCAGCACGCCTCTAGGTAGGTTTGCGCGGACGCGCTGCTCGATCTCGGCATATCCGCCAGTCGGGCGCTGTGATCATCGCCTATTGGCAGCGAAAGGTCGGCCTGCCAGATTTTGGCGAGTGTTCTTGCGATGGCACGGATCATACCTGGAACCTGCCGGATACTTTCTACCTCGGCAAACCATCGGAGCGAAGGAAAGACTAATGAAAAGGCCAGACGTTATGATGAGATGACTCGGCACAGGTCGCCGTTGATGCCGCACTGCAATATTATGCGACTTTCGCCGCATGTCGCTGAACGGGCGGTAGCCGTATCCCACAAGCGAACATTCAAGCGAGCAAGCGGGAGAGCATGTTCACTCCCAAGTCCAGGGCGTATCCCGGCCTACTCTTTACTTTACCCGCCAAATAGACGGGAGAAGAAGCCACGCTTCGCTTGTTTCTGCGTGACATGCGGCGGTTGGACCTGACCGTTTTGCTTATTCGGCAGACTGGGAACGGCTCGGGACTCGCCTGGTACTGGCGGATGCAACAGCTACCGGACTGCCCGCCGCTTCCGTGGACGTCGTTGTTTCGTCGCTCGGCGACCCCTACAATTCGCCGCTCTTCTGGCAGGAGGTCTCGCGCATCCTCAAGCCGGGCGGAATCTGCCATTTCACCTTGCCAGCATTTGAATGGGCGATGGCTTTTCGCGACAAGGAAAACCTGTCGACCGCCGAATTCCTGCGAGCAGACGGGGTCAAGTTGCTTTTGCCGTCGCCAGTGTTGAACGAACTGGATCAGCGGAGGATGTTTGCCACAGCAGGACTCAGGTTGGTAGGCGAAGAGGCGCTCACCCGGCAAGCACTCGCTTCGAGGCCGGCTCCAAAGCTGATGTGCGTGCCCGTCGATGCACCAGCAGTCCGTGGGTACTCGTTGCAGCGGCCCTAGGCCAATTCCCAGACGTAGCTCTCAGATCTAGCATTGGACCTTGGCTAGACCCGGGCGATCGACGAATTGAGTGGAGGCGAACAGAGCGAATGTCGGGTTTTGGTAATCACGAATTTACACCTGAACGGCTGACATTGGGCGCATAGCTGAAGGGCGGCTTGGTAGGCGAATCGCGCCCGGCGGACTGGATGACCCGCCAAGGATGCGGAACCCTCAAGCTAACCCTGTTAAGTCAGCACGCTGCCTTAATGAGCCGCAAAAGAGTCGCGTTACGACAATCTTGGTTGTCTGGCCTCCTCATTCGGGCGGACGCCCTTGCCCGATGCTACGATCGCGATTGACGCGCTCGCCGTAAAAGCGGTCGAGACCATGATATGGCATGGCGTCTGCGGCTTCATCACTCGTGTATCGCGGCACGAACTCAACGAACTGAAAATACATGTCCGGCCCCCGTTTGACGATCAGATCACCCTCCTGCAGTCCATAATTGTGGGTCCGCCCTAGCAGCCATCGCCGGAGTGTCTCCAGATCATCATCGATTTCGGCGCGGATGCGAGGTTGGCCGCTGCCGAGAACGTAGCTGCTCCAGCTTGTCCAGGTATCGAGGTGCGCAAGGCGGGCCCACTCGTCAACAAATCGGCGTATATCGTGTCCTCGCGCAGTTTGATCCGGTCGAGCCCAAGCGATTGCTCGACCCACGCTTCGTGCGCCTGAGTGCCTCGCACCGTCCACGTTTTCTCGTTATCGTCGATGATTTTGTGATGGACATTGCATAGAAGAATAAGGTTTCCATATCGGTTGCGGTCTTCCACGGGCATAGCCGAATCGCCGCGCGGACCGTCATCCTTCTCGGCAACGATGTGGCAATTTTCGCCGACAAGGGTGGGATCATCGGTTTCGGTGATGTCTTCCACCAAGTGTCGCCTACACTCGGGAAATGCGCAGCGCGCAGCCGCGCGGCCCCATAGCACCTTCTGCGTTTTTAGGCTGACGGGCATTGGTTCGATACTCCAGAAATTGAACCGCCTTTCTTGATTAATTTTCGTTTTATAGCAATGAGAGTCGAATGGACGAATGGCGGCTTTTGGGATCCGCCTGTCGATAGCGTAATGATCGACTTGGGGCGCAGGTGTGCCGCCACCTCAGCGCGTTTTGCATTTCCGCTTCTAGGATGCCGGCATGGTCCGCTCGGCGTCCGAAATCGGCGCATTGCTAACCGGCAGTATAGGGGCATGAAAGCTGTCTGGCCGCTTTTGGAAAAGAAGATCGCCATTGCTGCCGTTCGTCTCGCGGAGCTGGCGCTCTTGTCATGGCCGTCAGGAACATATACAGAACATACCGAGCTGTAGCGAGGAAGCTGGACTAACGTCGCTCGACGGATTACTCCTCGCTGCATTGCAAAGCGCGACGCTGGCGGACATCGGGCGATCGGGGGACTAATGCCGGTTGAATATCTGCATTGCCTGTCGAGGTTGCGTTGATGGCACCGCTCAGCCAGAAGCATAGCGGCGCCTATTTCACGCCCGATCCTGTGGTCACCGCGCTGGTGCGCTGGGCGGTGAGTGATCCAAACGACCGGATGCTCGACCCGTCTTGCGGCGACGGGCGCTTCCTCGCCGGGCACCGTAACAGCGTCGGCATTGAGCAAGACGCGCGTTCGGCCGCGACCGCCATGGATCGTGCTCCTTGGGCGCTGGTCCATGAAGGCGATTTCTTCGCGTGGGCGGGCGAGACGTCGGAGCGCTTCGAATGCGCGGTCGGCAACCCACCCTTTATCCGCTATCAGACGTTTAAAGGCGCGGTGCGTGCGCGCGCGCTGAACCTCTGCAGCGAGCTCGGTGCTGAGTTCAACGGACTCGCCTCCTCCTGGGCGCCGTTCCTGGTCGCGACCGCGAGTCTGCTCAAGCCTGGTGGCCGGATGGCGTTCGTGGTGCCGGCCGAGATTGGTCATGCGCCCTACGCTGCGCCGCTGCTTGAGTATCTAGTAGCGAACTTCTCACATGTGCAGCTGGTGGCGGTTCGTGCGAAGCTGTTCCCTGACCTCTCCGAGGATTGCTGGCTGCTCTACGCCAATGGGCATGGCGATCAGACTGATCGCATCCGCTTTACCGCGCTCGATCGTTTCGAGCCGGCCAAGGCGATGCAGCCGCTTGCCGGAGGCGAAGATGTTCTGGTCACCGAGTGGCGCGGGACTTGGGGCCGGCGGCTGCGCCCGTTCGTGCTGCCGGCGTCGATCAGAGCGCTATACGCTCGAGCCGCCTCGCACCCCAAATCGCTCCGCTTCGGCACGGCTGCGCAGATCGGCATCGGCTATGTATCGGGTGCCAACGGCTTCTTCCACTTGAAGCCGTCGCTCGCGAAGAGGCTGGGGATCCCAGCACAGCTTCTGTATCCAACGGTGCGCAACGGCCGAGCGCTGCCTGCAAAGCAGCTGACCCAGAGCACGCTCCAGCAATGGCATGCCGCAGACGAACCCTTTATGCTGCTGCGGTTGCCTAAGGCGCCGCTTTCTGAGCTGCCCAGCCAGGTGCGTCGTTACCTCGACAGCGAAGCAGGGCGCGAAGCTCGGGAGGCCTATAAGTGCCGGGTGCGCGATCCCTGGTTCTCAGTGCCAGATGTCCATCAGCCCGATTACTTCTTGAGCTATATGTCAGGCGTATCAGCCAGTCTCGTGCGCAACTCGGGCGGTGCTACCTGCACCAATTCTGTGCATGGCGTGCGCGTTCGCGATGCCAAGGCCATGCGGCGCATTGCCGAGCACTGGACGGACGATTTTGTCGCGCTCAGCCGCGAGATTGAAGGACATCCGCTTGGTGGCGGCATGCTCAAGCTGGAGCCGCGTGAAGCGACTCGAATCTTGGTGCCGACCGACGAACTGGCGCCTGATATCGACGGAGATGCATTGGTCGGAGCGGTCACGACGATGCAGCGCTGGCGCCACTATGTCTGAACCCGATCTGCCCGATCCAGAGCTGCCCGATGAGGAAGATGCGGCGGCACAGCCGCCCGAGGATCCGACCTTCCCTAAGACGTGCCAGTGGATAAACCAAAGCGAGGCGCTCGCGCATTTCGCTTCCTATGAAGGCGCGACGCAAAGCCAGCAGCATATCAAGCCGCTGCATTGGTATGTCGCCTGCCGGCTGGTGATCGAGGGCGGCTTTCGGCCTGATGAGATCACGCCCCGACCACCCTTCACATTCAAGAAGCGCAAGGGCAAATGGCATCTCGCCTATGATCCAGCACTCGCGGAAGGCGGCGAGGCAACGGTGCTCGGCGGGTTGAAGACCAAAAACGTCGACGTGGTGGTGAACAAGCCGGGTCTGGGCCCGGTGCTCGCAGTGTCGTGCAAGGGCATGACCGGTGCATTTCGCAATCTCACTAACCGCATGGAAGAGACGATCGGCGAGTGCACCAACCTCCACATCACCTATCCGGCCATGGTGTTCGGCTATCTGTTCGTGATCCGCGCTAACCGGCTAATCGAAGAAGCCGCGGCAATTGCCGGGGCCGAGGATGCACCGCCCGCTAAGCAGCTCAAGGCCAACGACATCGCTATGGCAATGGGGGGCGAACCGGTGGAGAGCATCATCCGCTTTCACTCTGCGCTGCGAGAGCTTACCGGCCGCCGCGGCATCCGTAACGATGTGTCGCGATATGAGGCCGTGTCGCTGGCGCTCGTCGAAATGGCCGATGCTGACCTCGGGGCGCTGCTACCGACCTACCCGGCCGAAGACAGCCCTCTGCGGCTCGAGCAGTTCTTCGAAATGTTATACCTGCGGTACGATGAGCGGTTCGTCTATGCGGCGCCCGATCTCAAAAGCGTAACGCAGAGGCTCGAGTGGGCGCCGGAGTCCGCGGCTTTCCTAGCCGATCAGAGCTATCCGAATATCGACTATCCGGTGCGCTTCTCGGAATAGCTGGTGACGCGAATCCGAGCGGTTGCGTACCAAGCGCTCTGGCGGAATAGGTTGCTGCGACTTGGTTTCGTGCCAGAAGAGGACTAGCGGCTCTCGAGGTTGTTTCGGAGCTATGCAAAGCCGATCGCGCGGCACCGGCGCCCGTGGGTTGCCTAATGACCAATGACCGTTTGGCGCCCCCAAAGGCGCCGCCGCTGGAAGGGCGGTACGGCTCGAGTTCAAAGAGCTTGAGAAGCAGCGAAAGGTAAAGAAATGATGTGGAGGAACGAACCAGGTCTGCTTGCTTAAGGGGCCTTCATTTACACAAATCCCCACGCCCGGTAGCGCCCGCGCCCGGTCACCTCGCGGATACCAAGTTCGGCGACCAAGCCAAGAGCGGCGCGCTGGCTGATTTTCAGCTCCGCCGCGATCAATCCCGCCGACACCACCGGCCGCGCCAGCACGAGCTCGATCAGCGCCGGCAGGCTCGAGTTTTTTCGCCGGTTCCTGAGCCGGCGCTCCATCTGGCCTTTGGCCAGCGCCAGCCGGTCGAGTTCTTTCAGCCCGGCCGCGGCGGTCTCTGCAAAGGCGTCGAGGACGGCCAGCATCCGGATTGTCCGGATGGGGCTTTTGCGCCGGTCGCGCGGAACGATGCGCAGTCAGGCATGAAGGCAAAAAAGATGCGAAGCGACCTTGCCGCGCTCCCGGAGCAGCGCGGCAACCAGCAGCGGTCCGAGCCAATGCTGGTGCTGCAGCGGTTCGATGTCCTGCCACGCCTCCCAGGCGACTGCCGCGGCCAGTACGGCCGGCATGGTTTCGCCGCGCAGCTTGTCGACGACGGCGAGCCAGTCGGCCAGCCGCTGGTCCTCGTCCCAGTCGAGGTCGCGGATCAGCGGCCCGAGACTGTTCGGCAAGGCCTCTCGCGCTGTCGCCCCGTGCCCTGCTGTGTCGACGTCCGAGCTATCCGCCGCGCGGCGCGAAATTTTCGCCCGCCAGCAGCCGGCTGGAGCGGGCCAGCACGGCGTCGATCTCCGCCATTTCTTGCGCGAGGGCATCGGTTTGTTCAGTCTCATCGGCAAGCCCGCTGTCGCCAGCGTCCTCGTCTGGCCCACCGGCCGTCGTCGCGGCATCGGGTCCGGAGCCAGCCCGTGCCACGTCCGTCCCGTTTCCGCCGCCCTGCCCTTGTCGCTTGGCAGTTAATTGTGAGAATGCAGAGTCAATGATATCAGAGGTTTAGCTTTGCACGTAATTTGAGAATGAGCACTTAATTTGATAATCGTGCCGCGGCCGTGGCACTTAATGTGAGAATGGAGCACTCGAGAATCGGCGGAGCCGTATCTGCTGTGGCTCGGCCACAGCGCCGAACGAATGCCCAAATCGCGCGGCCTGAGAGTTAATACCCTCGGCAGTTAATTTTGAGAATCTCAGCCCGATGATTCTCATAATTAACTGCCGAAAATGACCGAAACGACCGCATTCTTACAATTAACTGCCAAGCGACATCGGCCAAGCATCGCCCACGAAACGGCGAAACTATCTCGATATTTTCGCGACGACGGTCCCCGATCCCGTCGAACTCGGCCTGGAGGCGACCGAAGCCCAAGCATAAAGAGCCGCGAATTGCGGGTTTTTGTGCTTGACTCGCAGGTTCGCGCCTAGCTTCGGATGCCCACGTCGTCGGCAGAGGACGCTGACTGGAGAAGGGTCGCCAGGATCGTTCTGCACAATAGATCAAGAGAAGGAGCCTAAGCGTGCATTCAGGGGTTGGGAGACGCCTCTCGACCGCGCCCTCTGGATGACGACACATGGCTACAAATATCTTCTGGCGGGCGGCACTCTGCACCGAAATTTGGTGACGTAGCGCGCTCACAAATCGTCGGCTGTGAACAATCTTGATTGCTAAGCGGCAAGCTGCTTCGGCCGGTTCAGGAACGCGGCGATCAAGAGCCACAAAAACGCCTTCAGCCACCTGAGCAGGAGGGAGAAGTTGTAACCGGCTGCGGCCAGGATGGCGTTGATCGCATCGCCTTGGGTGTGAGCGAGGTAATTGCGGCCCATTCTGTGTTCGTTCTTGATGTGGCCGATCACCGGCTCGACGGCCGATCGCCGCCGCATCTGGCGCTTGATGGCCGGTGTCACGCGGCGCTTTTGACCAGCGGTGAAGACCCTGAACTTATGACTTTGCGGCGCATTGTGGCCGCGGTAGCCGGCATCGGCGAGGATGCGGCCGATCTCGTTGCCGATGGTCTTTTCCATGTCGGGGATGACGCTTGCCAGCGTGTGGCCGTCATAGGGGTTGCCGGGGAGCGCCATGGCGTGCAGGGCGAACTGGCCGCCCTTTGAACGCTTCAGCGTCGTCGCCACGGACACCTTCACCCCGAACTCGTAGGGCGCGTGCGCCTTGCCCTTGCCGATGCATTCCACCTCGTGCGCATGCAGGCTGTAGATCTTGCGGCCGCGCTGGCGCTGACGCTGTTCGAGAACGGTGGAGGCCTGGTAAGAGCGACCATTTGAAAAGCGCGTCCAGCTCCGCGTCGCCGGCGATCTGACGGGAGATGTCGCGGACGGTGCGCCCCAGATACGTCCTGAGCCTGCGCAGCGCCGTGTTGGCCCGCTTGAATTGCTTGGCGTGGGCGTAGCGCTGATACATGATCAGCGCCTGTTTACCGACCCGGACATAGGACTGACGCAGGTCGAGCCGCGCCTTCTTCGCCAGCCGCACCAGCCGCTCGCGGGCGCGATGGATGAGCTTTGGCGTCGGTCGGGAACATCACGTTCTTGGGTTGAACCGTCGTGTCGACAATGGCCCGGCGCGTTTCCTGCGGCTTCATCGCCCCAGTCTTGACCGCAATGCTGAGGCTTTCCTGCAGCAGCACCATGATCCGCTCCTCGCCCATGCGGCTGCGCCAGCGCGTCATCGAGGAGCGGTCGAACGGCAGGTCGTGGCGGAAGAACTCCTCGCCGCACAGATACTGGAAATACGGGTTCTCGATCCAGCGTGCGCACAGCGCCTCGTCCGACAGGTTGAAGGTGTGCTTGAGGATGGCGAGCCCCGCCATCAGACGGGTCGGCAGCGGCGGCATGCCGGGACCGTCCGAATAGACCGCACCGAAGCGCGCCTCCAGCACCGGCCAGTCGATGGTGCGGGCCAGCCGCACCAGCTCATGGTTCATGTTGAGGATCTGATCAAGGCGAGCGCGGAACAGATCCTGTTCTCCAGTCTCGCGCCGCTCGCGTGGTCTGCCCATCGCCTGGCTCCCGATTCACTGCGATGAAAGCAGTGAATCACGCTTCGCTAGGCGGCGAAATCGCAAACTGGAATTGCAAGAAAACTATCCACAAACTGGCCGTTACCTGCAATTCGGAAGCCTGAAAAGTAGACTATTCCTAGCGGCTTCCGTATTTTTCACGGCCGACCAAATCACCAGGAACGCGACGGCCTAACCGATCGTTGACTCCCTTTGATCGAGCCGCCGTCATGCCGTCTACCTCGATACGCAAAACGGAATACGATCCGGATAGCAGAATGCTCTCGGTGTGGTTCGTCGCCAGCGGCACACGATACGAGTTTGAGGACGTGCCGCCGGATACCTTTGCCGCGTTCAAAGTCGCCTTTGCCAAGGGCCGCTATTCAACGAACACATCCGCAATCACTTCCGGTACCGTTTGGTTGCGGCTGGTAATAACCATGGATGATCTGCGCTCACGAGAAGCAGCTTTTTTGCTGACCGAATGGAACACCGGATTGGGAAGGAAGGTCGGCTCCTGCAGCATTATTTCCTGTGCCAGACCAATGCTGCGAGATCGGATCGTCCCCTCTGATCAGCCCGCGGCCTTTTCGTTCAGTTGGTCTCCGGAGGTGGATCCCGCGTTGGGTTAACCCTCGTACCGTTGCATATCAGATTGACGGGCCACCCCAGGCCCAGCAATCATAGGGACTAGCGTGGTGGGGCTATGTCTATGATGCCAACTGGAACGTCTGCCTCACACCCTGCACCAACTATGCCTGGCGCGGAGATCATGAGGAGGGTGTTCAGTTCTTGTCGGTTAAGGCCGCCGTGCAGACCACCTCCAAGGGGTACCATATCCGTGAAGGTGCCAGTTCCCGCTAAACCGTAGGGGCCCGGGTTGGTTAAACGCGAAGGTGTAGCCAACCGAGATTGGCGACGAGACCCGCGTTTCGGTGTGCTTCTAGCCCGCGATGCCAGTGCCTGATCTTCGGGCTGTTAAGAGCCGTGCGACACGTCAAGTTTCTGCCCCGATGCGGGCAACAGTTGGCAAAGAGCTCGCGTAGCGGACAACGTAGCTTCGAGCTCGTCCCAAAACCTCTCGAGAAGCTCGATTGTGACACGGGTTCCTGGAGCAATCGACAAACCGGACATCGCTTCCTCGAAGGGCACCGTACCCCAACCTACGGGCAGGTGAAGGTCATAGACGCCATAGGCGACGTCGTCAGAGAATCGGGCTTGGGGCTCTAGAGGTGGTTTGCCGTGTGAATCATGGATGTGAAGATGCCCAACGGCTGGCCCGAGCGCTTTAATTGCCTCGATGAAATCGAACCCGCAATATGACGCTGCAATCCAAGCGTGGCTGAAATCTAACGTTGCATGCAGGTTAGAATGAGCCGCGCGTTTCACTTGAGACAGAACATCGGATGGATTCAAGCCATGAGCATCGATATTCCCTGCGACGACGTCGCGACTTGGTGGGGGATTTTCGAGTGATATTGAGGCACCAATGCCTGCAGCGCGCTCCGCCAGATACCACAGCCGTTCCCTCTCGTGATCAAGTAGCGCTTCCCGGTTTGATGTAGTCAGTCCGGTCGGCATTCTGCCTGGGTGCAGCACCAGCACGTCGGCATTAATCTCCCCCGCCACATCGATGAAAGCGCTCAATACCTGTTGATCCGAAGAAGTTCGAGACGGATCCGTGAGATTTGAAACCAGCGGAAGGTGAAATGTGTACCCGAGGGAGCGGGCCCGGCAGATCTCGCGGAAGCGCCGAAGTCGATCTGGAAGAACGCGACCACCAGACACAACGTCGAGCTCTCCAATGTATAGTTCACAATGACCCGCGCCCGCTCCAACCAAACGATCTAAGAAGGCCTCGAGTTGAGTGAAACTGCCGTTGATGTGGCCGGCACTAAACCCGTATGTAGAAATTGGATTTACCATCGCTAGTCTTCCTGAATATCCTTGCGGGTCAATGATTTGGTGGCCGAATAGAAAATCAGACAGGACACCATCGACGTGGCGCCCAGCATCAGACTTTGCAGGTTATATCCCCATCCGACTGCAAGAAGCAGTGCGAGGACTATCGGGCCTGTAGCCCGTGCGACTATCGCAGGCCCCATCAGGTATCCCTGAACACGGCCAAACTCCTGCCGCCCAAATATCCCGCGAATTGACTCGGCCTGAAGCAGCAACATTAGTCCTGATGAAACGCCGTGGAGCACCGAAAAGCATCCGGCGAACCACGACGACAACGATGCAAAAGAGAGGCAAATGAGGGCGCAACTCTCGAAGGCAAATGTCAGGAAGCCAAGATGAGGGGTCGCTAAGCGGGCGCCCCACAATATTAGAAGCAACCGAACACCAAATTGAACTGGTCCGCTCAACGCGGAAATTGCGACGGCGGTCACTTGGTCGATTCCGGAGGTGGTGAGGATGGGTAAAATATGAACTGCGAGCGCCGCGGACGTCAGCCCTGTAGTCGAGAACGCAATCATCAGGAACCAAAACCTGTAGTCACGAAAAAGTCTTGGCGTTCGCTGAGCGGTCGACTCAGTCTCGGGCTTCAGCGTGGGCTTTGCTGAATTGCGACCCGAACCACGAAGACACGCGGCTTGAATTGCTGCAACGACAACGTGTACGACTGCATACACATAGAAGGTGCCGCGCCAACCGATTGCGGAGACCGCGAAGCCGGCAAGCCCAAGAAATATAGAACCACTAAGGCCGGTGAGTAGTGTAACGAAGCTGATTGATTTGCGCACATCAACTCGCTCCTGTTGCACGATGGACACAAACAACGATTGAAAGAACACCATTTCCATGCAGACCCCGATCACGATCCACACCACAACGTAGCTGTCGTAGTCGGTGACGTTTGCCAAGACTGTGAAGCAGCCCGCGATGAGAAGAGAGCCGGTAACGGCTACGCTGCGAGGTCCGAAGCGTTGAATGGCTTCCCCGATGATCGGTGTAGTCCCTCCGGAAATCACAATCGCGAGGGAGAATGGGGCTATAAGGCTGCTCTGATCCCAACCGAGATCAAGCCTCATCGGCTCGACAAGTGCCGTGAACGAATAGTAAATCGTTCCCCACGCAGCAATTTGGCAAAGAGACAAGAGGAAAAGACGGAGGACATTGGCAGGCAACACTGTTTTTGCCGCCGAAGACTTGACCATCCGGGGTGGTGTTTTCGAAGCATAAATCTCATGTGGTGCAATATCGGTCCGGTCCATGTCTGTCAGCCGACCGCAGCTACCACGGTAATTTCAAAAAGGGTCCCGGGGGACAGCGCCACGACTACGCAGCATCTTTGGGGCCAGTTGCGCTGATCAGGACCGATCCAATCGTCCCAAAAGCCATTGAGAACGCCACGATGACCTTCCTCAGTCAAATACATCGTGACCGAAATTATGTTCTCGCGGCGACTGCCGAGCTCCTTTAGTACACGATCGACTTTTTCGAATGCGGACGGGATCT
The DNA here is from genome assembly GCF_055811815.1 of Mesorhizobium sp. WSM4836. Classification (NCBI taxonomy): domain Bacteria; kingdom Pseudomonadati; phylum Pseudomonadota; class Alphaproteobacteria; order Hyphomicrobiales; family Phyllobacteriaceae; genus Mesorhizobium; species Mesorhizobium sp. WSM4836. The sequence goes on along the minus strand of NZ_JBVVQF010000026.1, from coordinate 94,250 downwards.
GGATTGATATGTCTGGCGATTTAGCTTCGTCTGTCGCCGCTAGCCACGCCAGCCCAGCGCAAGATCCGCCGGAGCTCCGTCGTGACACAACTCCTGCAACCCTCGCGATCGGTACAATTGCCGCATTATCTATTGCTTCATTGGAAGACATCATCGCCCCTATTGGTTGGTGTATTATGTTCAGGGCAGCAGACCTCAAAAAAGCCCAGGATATGCTCCTCCATCGACTACAATGTTCTGCGCGGTGACTTGCCCAAACTGAGTGCCGCATAAGATTGTGCACAACGCGGCAACCTCATCGGGTCTAGCGAGGCGCCCAGAGGGAATCCGTGCCACCGCTTCCGCACGAATGGCTTCTACACTTTTCCCGGACGCACTAGCGCGTGCCTGCCAAGTCGCCGCAAGTCCCTCCGTTTCGGTGGGTCCGGTAAGCACGTTGTTGATGGTGACGTTGAAGCGCGCCACTTCACGCGCGAGGCTCGCCAGCCCACCCGCCAATCCGGTCCGGGCAATATTAGCCATTATGTGCGAGGGTTGCGGGGCCTTCGTCGAACTTCCTAAGATGGTAACTATCCGGCCGAACCTTCGCTCGCACATACCGTCAAGAACGGCGAGCGCCACACTCAGAGGTGACATCAATCCAGCAGCCAAGCCGGCTCCCAGTCCCTCATCCGTCGATACGGCCGCCCGGCCTTCTGCGAGGCGGGGAGTTGTCAGAACGAGTATGTCAGGTTTGGGACAGACGCGACGAATGACGCTCGCGGCTTCGAGGGTGGCTAGATCCGCTGCGACGACGGCTATTCGGGTGTCGTACTCGGCTTGCAGCAATTTGGCGGCGGCGGCGAGACTGGCGTTATCGCGAGCTACTAAGGCGAGATTGGCCCCCTCCCAAGCGAGCGCCCGCGCACAGGCGAGACCTAAACCTCGACTGGCACCACACACTACAGCTTTCTTACCCCTCAGTCCCAGATCCATGGGTTCATCTTCGCTTTGCTTGAATATTACTAATTGCTCGCGGCAGGGAAGCCGGGGCGGCCCCAGCCGACGTAATCCAGCTGAGCCCACGGCTCCGCGTCGCCGGCATCCGTTTGGCTATCCAGCAACGGACGTATTTGTGGCTCTGAATAACGCCATACCGCCCTCGTCGAGCAGTCGGGTAATTCCGGTGAAACCGGCATCCCGCAATAAAAGGGGTTGCTCATCGCTAGTCACGTACAGCTCCGGGTTCTTCTTGCTGCCAGCCTCCGTGTAGTGATCACAGAAGAGAAAGACTCCGCCGGGCCGGATCAGCTGCCGTGCCCGCTGCAAAAGCAATGGTAGGTGCGTTTTGTGCCGAACCTCGTGGGCCGCTTGCATTGTGACGACGGCATCGAACAAGCCTAGGCCGGCAGTCCAGTCAGGCTTCCGGAAGTCGCGCTCAACGAACCTTGCCCTGTCCGCTAGATCGCCCAACTGCTCCTTCGCGAGTATGTGCATTGCGGCGGAAAAATCGAGCGCGGTGTACGTGTCGATCGGGCAATTTCGGAGGATATGATCCGCCAAGTGACCGGGCCCTGACCCCATCTCCAGGACATTTCCGTGCGCGGTAAGGTGCGCATTCAGAGCCGCCGCGAAGGCCGCAAAGAATCTCGGCCGCCATGGCCTGGTAGCAACCGTGTTGTTGACCCACTCACGGACTTGTTTGATGTCATGAAAGTCAACGGGAGAGGCTACTTCTATCGCCGGCATGGTAAGGGCCTTTCTGAGCGTTGCGGACTAGAATTACGCCAATAACCGAACCGGCAGTTCCTCATGATCTTGTCGCCAGTACGATGGATGCTCCGACACAAAATGCCGTGACGACGACGTCGCAAATCGGTCAGCGGACGTAATCGAGAGCCGAAGCCGGCGGCGAGAATGACGGCTTTTTTGGGAGCACTGACAGTCATTTCATTTCCCCTTTTTTGCTCGCCGCGTCATTCTCAAGCGTTGAGGACTTCGACGAGCCGTTTGAGGCCGGTCGATGACCCCGTCACCGGCAAGACTTCCGCTCCAAACGAAATCGCCTCGCCCATTGTATGACCTCCTCCATAAACTCAGGTCCAATGAACTCGGTGAAACGGGATGATTACTCATCGTCGCCCTGACCTCGCTGTAGAAAAGTCCTTTGGCCTACATATGCGCAATGCTCGTGAGATCCGCTGGAAGCGGCTCTGTGCCGGAGCGCACGTTACAGTTCAAGTGGCAAGAGCCATGCCAGCTAAAACGCTGTTGTTATTGCAATAGGTTGGCTTTGCGCGGCTGGTTCCGTTTGTTAGCGACGATACAATTCTGTCGGGATCGCGACAGTGGACAAGCTATATCACGGTGCGAGATTGGCAGGTCGCCCACTAATCGTGATGTCCTTGGCCACGCTAGAGCGCGTCCTGTTTAATCCGGTTCATATCTTGCAGCCTTGAATTAGTTATGCGCACTCGACGGGGGTGAATTGGCCGAGGACCGAGCCCACGGCGTCCCATAGTGCCTTGATGGTCCTCGCTCGGCCTTGGCGCGCAGCAGCGCCTTGAGCTTGGAAAAGGCGTCTCGATCGTGTTGTCATGACGACTCTCCAGTCCGGATTCCTGTTGAGGCGTGGGACAGGCTGACGAGCCAGATCCGTTGTGCCCCTACATTGGCGATGCGCCCCTTAAGCTTTCCGCGCCGGAGCCAGCCGTAGGCGGTCTGACGATGGACGCCGAGTTGTTCGGAGAGTTCATACAGTGTCACCTCGTCGTCGCCGCGACGGGGGACATTGCCGGACCAGATGGGTCGTTTCTTTCCAAGCCCCTTTCGTGCCAGAAGCTTCTGGACGATCAACGCGTCGAACATTGGTTTCTTCGCAGGCGTCCAGCCTTTCGCATTGAGATCGTCGGCGATCTGTCGGGCGGTCACCCCCTCGGCACGCAACGCCGCGATCCGACCCAGTATTTCGTCGTGATGCTCGAGTTGTTCAAAGCGTCTCACGGTTCGAATGATCGGATGTGTCGTCACGACCTCGCCTGCCCAGTGGCATTTTATTTCGGCACGTTCGGTCTCTCCGAACACCCGTATGACCACGCGATCGAGCATCATACGGGCGATAGTCTGTCGGTCTCGCGATGTAGTGGACTGCGCCTTCCACAGGGAAGGCACATCTTCTGCCAACTGGCGAACCGCGTCCTTTTCCTGCGCCGTTAGCCGCTCAGGTTGTCGCGCAAGGGCTCGCTGGTGGTCATCCGCGAGCGCCTGTTTCGTCGCCAGCGCTGCTTCCCAGTCTCGTTCCAGCGTCCGCGCGACCAGGCGGTTGTCAGGGTCGACAGCTTCGTAGGGGGCCGGCTGCAAAGTGGGACGACTATGACGAGCGAAAACGATCGGCCGTGGACAAGGCCCTGAAGGGAGCTCCTGAAGAGACTGGAGACCGAGTTCGTGAGGCATTGCTTAAAGTCGAACATATTGGGTTGGCTCGTCGATTTCGGTCATTTGCCCTCGAGAACTTGGGTCCTTACTTCAGGCAGGAGGCGGAGGGCCAAGTGCGGCCGGTTGGCAAAGCCGACCTGGCCGAGGCAATCTCGCAAGCCTACACCATCCGGTCGAAGTACATTCACACGATTGCTCCTGTTCCGAAGCAGATCAGCAACATCTGGGATCTGGGTGAGACTGCCAGCCACGACGGCCGACCTGTCTTAACGCTGAATGGACTGGCGCGTTTGGCCCGCCATCTCATTTTTGAATATGTGCGCAATGGCCCGAAGGTCGAGAAGGAAAGCTATCGATACCAAAGCGATTTTCCAAACATCGTCGAAGTTGAAATGGCTCCCCAGTATTGGGTTTGGCAACACGAACGATTTCGGCCTGGCATCGCGCTCAAAAAAATGAGCGGCTTCTTGGACCTACTTGCCCAAGTTCAGCAGAAGGTTCCCGATGCGGCGCTAACGGACATCCGCGACCTACTTCGCAAATACGAACTTCTTATCCCTCGAGCCAAAGCCGTCCACAGGCTGCCCATGGTCGCTCTCTATGGCCTCTTCCATGTTCTCGTCGGGCAGGAAGTTCAGCTTCCAGAGGGCGCTAAACTAGTCGAGCGCTACGATAAGCTCCTTGACCCGCCGTCACTCGAAGGTCTCGCCGTGCGGTTCGCGCTGTCACGAGACGTCGAATGGCCGGTTGCTGCAATCGCGTCATTGTATCAGGGATACTACAAGCAAAAATACCAGAAGAACGGACTGAAACTGACGGGTCTTTATGAGACAGCGTTCGCGCTGACGCTCGCTGAAGCGTACCGAAGGGACGGCAATGTGGCGGCCGCCAGCAAAACTCTATATAGCGCGATTGATAATCAGCCAAAGACCAGGGCATTTCAGTCCTCCCTTGATGCTCTAGAGTCGAATGAGAGCGCGCCCATTTCGTGGCAAGCGCTGCTTCTGCCGGAACCCAGAGCTATGGCGGAAACTGGGTGATGACGGTTTGAGGAGAGCGGCGTATCAAGGCGGGTGATGAAGCCTGCCAGAACCTCTCAAGGAGAGCGATACGCCATGAACGAGACTATCAACATTGTTCGCCTTCGTCAGCCCGACGAAATCGATGATCCCCGGATGTGCTTCGCAGCGGCGCGCGCAAATTGCTTGCGCAGGCGATCGAGATGGAAGCCGAGGCGTTTCTTGCCGAGATGAAGGATCTCAAGCTTGCCGATGGTCGTGAGCGCCTTGTCCGGCATGGTCACGGCCCGGAGCGGAGCATCCAGACGGGGATCGGGCCGGTGCCTGTCAGCCGGGTGAAGGTCCGGGATCGCGGCGCGACCGGCGAAGCGGACCGGGTCCGGTTTTCCTCATCGATCCTGCCCAAATGGGCGCGTCGGACGCGCAGTCTGGATGCGCTGCTTCCCGTTCTCTACTTGCGCGGCGTTTCGACGGGGGATTTTCAGGGCGCTCTGGCGGCCCTCTTGGGCAAAGAGGCGCCTAACCTGTCACCCTCGGTGATCACGCGACTGACGGCACAGTGGAACGCCGAATACGATCGTTGGCAAAAGCGCGATCTTTCGGCGCGCCACTATGTCTATGTGTGGGCGGACGGGGTCTATCTGCAGGCCCGGATGGAAGACCATGCCGAATGCATGCTGGTTCTGATCGGCGCCACACCCGAGGGCAAGAAGGAACTTGTCGGCTTCCAGACCGGTATTCGCGAGGGTGCGCAAAGCTGGCGCGAGCTGCTGGTCGACGTCAAGCGTCGTGGCCTTAAGATCGCGCCCAATCTTGCCGTGGCCTTTAGAAAAAACTTCTTGCATCCGAAGGGGCGTCCACACAGGGATGTTGGTGCGGCCGATGTTAGCGGCGACCGGATGTGAGTTTGAAGCGGCATCGGAAAGGGGCCGGGTCATGCAAACGGCTCAGACCTTGGATACCGAGCAACGAGCGGAGATTTACCATCGAATCCTGATCCGAACCTCTTGACCCGCAAATCCCCATGTGAGCCAGATCCAGGCGCTCGATCGCACGCAGCCAGGACTTCCTTTGAAGAGGGGCCATGATTACAAGCGCCATGGCACCACGACACTCTTCGCTGCCCTGAATGTTCTCGACGGCTCCATCATTGGCCGCAACATGCAGCGTCACCGGCATCAGGAGTTCATCCGCTTCCTCATGCGGCGCGGCAATCAACGTGAGAGCGCCGTCAGCGTCAATCAATCAGGGGTTCTTCCGCATATTTCGTGCAGGTGCCGGGATCCACGGGCGGTGCGAATGAGTCCATAGAGTCGGAATCGCAGTCGACGCCGGTGATTCGCCCGTGCTCCATGCCTTCCGCTCGCTGGTCTCGCCCGGTCTTTCGATTGTCCAAATTCTCCCACAGGCCGACAAGGTGGTGCTTGTAGCCCGGCCAAAGGCGACAGAAAACGACGGACCCGGTGGTCTCTGCCGCTGCAACGTGCTGACGAACGAGGTGTTCTTTCGCGATTTCCAGAACCGCCGTGAGGTCGCCGGCTATCTCGGCCTTGCATCCAGCCCCTGGAGCAGTGGCGCGGTTATCCGTGATCACGTGATCAAGGTATCCAGAGATCAGGCAACCCGCGTCCGCGTCGAACGGCTATCGAGCTTGCCTGGCTGTGGCTACGCCATCAGCCCGATAGTGGTCTCGCACACTGGTTCCATGAGCGCGTCGGCGCCGGCAAGGGACGCATTCGCCGCACCATGATCGTCGCCTTGGCGCGCAAGCTTACAAGCTTATGACGCGGAACTCGCTATAGCGGTGGAGGAACTGACGCCCGAACGAGATTTTCCAGCGCTGGCCGTCGGTTGACGACTTGGCGAGTTCCCGTGGCCGACAGGACATTGATGCGACCACCCTGCGGCCCAGCGTTCAGCCGTTCCCGCTTGTAGAGGCCGTCGGTCTCAAATTTCCGAAACGACGCCATTTCTATGGTCGCGAAATTTCGCACTCATGGCATATCCTTCGTTTGTCTTGCTAGAGCAAACGTCCTCCACGGCGGATGAACCACCGTGTCTCATCACCGATGAGATCGATCTCTTGAGACCAGCTGCCATTTCGTACTTCGTAGCGCTCCGGCTCTGGCGGGGGTTCATTAAGCTTCGCCAGGGAGATGCCGGTCATCGACTCGGGGACGGCTATCCCGAGTAGGTCGAGAACTGTGGGGGCAATATCTATTATTCCGGCTGGCATACTGGTGACGCGAGCCACCGGAATGATACCGGGCGCTCTGACCATCAGAAGCGTATTCATCTCGTATCTGTTCAAACCGCCATGGATGCCGCCACCGACGGGCACCATGTCCGTAAACAAGCTTCGTCCTGGCAAACCATGCTGGTCCAAGCCCTCGTCTGACTGCATCACAAAGAACAGATCGGGAGCACGATCGTGCGCCAGGCCCGCAAGTTCAAACGAGAATGTGCCCGGCAATTGCCCCTCGATATCGTTGCGGCCCTTCGAGAAGAGCATGCCGATAAACTCTTGATCCTGTAGCCAGACACACACATGCTCGATCGTCCGGCGATCTTTGTTCAAGACACGGATCTCGCCGCAGCTTCCACCAGTTGTCGCAAGGATTGCTCCGTCGAGATCCCCCTCCTTCGCCGGAAAGCCCGCCTGAGTCAGAAGACCATTGAGATCGATCTGAGCCGTGGTTGAGATGTGCCCGTGGTCTGACGCCGCAATCACCGCGTACTCTTCACAATCTGCCTGTGTGGAGATCCATTCGAGTAGCCGACCGAAGCATCGATCGACGAAGTTCAGCGTCTGGCGCGATGTTGGGGAACCGATTTCCTCGTAGTGGAATGCAACGTCGGGTTCACTATACCAGATGAGCGTCACATCCGGTCCCAGCTTCGGAAATACATAGTCCGTCGCCAGCCGTGTTGCATACTCGATATCGCCCAAACGTGGTGATCCCTTGTCCGCAGCGAAAGGGCCGAGTGCCGCAACAGCTTCGTCTACTGCGCCGGGAGTCGGCGTGGAACCCCGTCCATGAATGGAAAAGGTCCAGTGATTGTGCTCGGCGGCACGCGGATTGAGAAAATGTGTCGCGCCAGGGGTGCCCGTCTGGATGACCGCCAACCGCTTTCCGGCTCTTGCCAGGTGATCCGCCAAGGTCTCGCACGTGATGAAGCGGCCGCCTGTCGCCTGTTCTGCGATCAACACGTCTTTCCGAAGTCGGGAGTCAAAAGTCTTCGTCGTAGATACAGGAGGGAACAGAAACAGATTTCCGATCATTCCGTGCCGCGCAGGTATAGTGCCAGTCGAAATGCTGGTGGTTGCCACACGAGTGACGCTCGGAAAGACGCTTCGCGCCTCGCGGAACCACGTCCCGCTTTGAGCAAAAGAGGTAAGATTTGGGGTGCGCTCCTCGGAGAGCAAATCGGGACGAAGACCGTCGAAGATTACGACGACGACTTTCTTTATATTCTGCATGTTTGCGACTCGATTATTCATGAATAGCGGATGCGGCAAAAGCGAACTCGCTCTTGCCGCAAAAGAGTTCCTTAATGCTAGAACATGCTTTCCGCTTGGTCGGCCAACTGACGAAGCGCTTCATCGGGCTTGGCTCTCTGATAGATAACGTCCAGCAGATTGGTAGCGATCAACTCATCGATGCGTAGCCCGTTCTCTCCTGGAAAGGCATAGCGCTCGGCAGCGTACTTGGCCTCTCTCAGCGCAACAGCGTGCAGCGGGTGCTGAGCGTAAAAATCGCCGAGAAAAGTTTTTGCGTTCTTGGCTGTCAGGTTGATCGGGAGATAGCCTGTCGCCTTGACCATGGTTGTTTGGGCTTGAGGACCGGTCGCGAATTTGAGATAGCGCCAAGCGGCTGCCTTATTTGCCGGATCGCTGGCAAGTATCACCGCGGTATTCCCGCCGGCGGGGAGTCGGCTTTTCTCGTTGAGGCCGGGGTAAGCGTACGACTTAACCTCGAACTGTCCGCCACTTGCGGCGACCAGACCTTCGGTGTTCGAACTTGAGCCGATGAGGATGCCCAACTGCCCGGCACTGAACTGCTGGCGCGCCTGATTCCAGGTGACACTCGGCATTTTGCCTTCGGCGCCGAACCGCGCAAGAAGACGTGTCGCCTTAAGTCCGGGCTCTTCATCGAACAACACGGATTTTTCGTCTTCCGACATCATCCGGCCACCCGCTGCATACACCATGCACTGCCAATTCCAGGTATCTTCCATGCGGATATAGATGCCGGCAGTACCCTCGTCCAACTGGCTGATCTTGGCAGCGAGCGACACGACTTCATCCCATGACCCAGGGACCTTGTTCGGATTGCCGCCCGCTTTTCGAACGAGGTCCGTATTGTAGAAGATAACCGGCAGCGAGGTGGAGAAGGGAATGCCGAATTGCCCTCCGTCATACTGAGCGATGCGGAGCATCGGCTCGTCGAAACCGAGAGCGTCTCTTTCCGGCTCGGCATCGATCATCTCATCCAGTGGCTGCGCCACCTTATGCTCGACCAGTGTGCGCAGCGTGTTGTTGCCGAAGAAGCCGATATCCGGAAGCGTATTGGTCTGGGACGCCAGCAAGGCTTGCCTGACCAGTTCAGCATAGTCGGAAACGGGAGACCGGAACTCAATCTTCACATCCGGATTCTGTTTCATGTATTCGGAAGCGATCTGCTCGTGGTATTTGATCGTTCCGGCCTCCACCAGGACAGAGACGGTGGATTGTTCGGCGGCGGAAGCGGTTAGGACGCCGGCGGCCGCAAAGGCCATCGTGGCAAATATGCGAAGGGTCATGTCTCACTCCTGATGAGAAGGGTAGAGTTGTGTTGACGGGCTTGCTCGACACGTATCGTCCCAAGCCGGAGCGTCGAGCGCGTCTCCAGCCGGATTCAGAGCCGATGCTAAACTGGCTACTTCACTGCGGCTAACCCGCGGCGCTATCCACGTGCATGAGTGTCACCTCGACTGAACCTGAAAACCCGAGAGAAACCACTTCTGGGCGAAGAAAAAGACGACTACTAGCGGAGCAACGATGATGGTTGCCGCCGCCATCATATGCCCGTAGTCAACGCCCTGGTCAGCCGTCTTGAAGAAGACAAGGCCAAGCGGTGGCGGCGCCAGTTCCCGCGACTGCACCACGATCATCGGCCACAGGAGATCATTCCAGTGGCTCGAAATCGAGAAAGCGCTGAAGGCAAGAACAGCGGGTACTGCAAGGGGCACCATAACGCGGACAACGATTCCCAACTCACTCATGCCGTCAATACGGGCAGCATGAACATAGTCATCCGGAATCGACCGAAAGAACTGCCGGAACAGGAATATCCCGAACGCCGAAATGCAGTGCGGAAGGATAAGGCCTAGGTAGCTGTCGAGGAGCCCTACGTAGTAGAAAAGAATATAGAGCGGGACGACCAATGCTTGTCCTGGGATCAGCAGCGCTGACACGGTAAGCAGGAAGAATTTCTCTTTGCCGGGAAAGCGAAGCTTGGCCAGAGCATAGGCGCATGGGAAGGCGATAACCAACTGCAGCACCAAAATTCCTACGCAGACGATCACGCCATTGGCGAGAAATCGGAGCATGTCGGTATCCGCGAAGACACCCACATAGTTATCAATCACGTTCCAACGCTTCGGTAGGATGTGCCATAGACTGGGTGACTGGAAGATCTCCTGGGATGACTTGAACGACGTGCTCAGCATCCAAACGAACGGCAAGAGCATGAAGGCGCCGGTCAGACAGAGGGCGACATGGCGCGCAATGCGCCGCGACAACGGCAATTTGCGATACGTTGTCAAGAGTAGTGCACCCTTCGTTCACCGAGCCTCATCTGGAGAAGAGTGAGCACGAACAGGGTTGCGAGGAACACAACCGTAATTGCTGCGGCATATCCTGTTCGCAAGAAGCGAAAGGCCTCTGAATAGACCATGTACATCAGGACTTGGCTGCTCGAACCGGGGCGGCCCTGGGTCAGCATTGCAACGGTGTCGAAGACTTGGAACGCACGGATTGCAACGAGAACGAACACGAAGATAGTAACCGGTCCCAGTTGTGGCCAAATGACCGTCCTGAAGCGATCCCAGAGTCCGTCCGCGCCGTCGACATCCGATGCTTCGTACAATTCTTGCGGGATCGTGCGCAGACCCGCCACGAACAAGACCATGCAGAAGCCAGCGTTCTGCCAAATCCCAATGATCGCGAGACTAATGACGACTAGCCTGGGGTCGGTCAGCCACGCTTGCTTGGCAAATCCCAGGGGGGCAAGAAAACTGTTCAGAGCGCCTATGGTTGGATGAAAGAGAACTTCCCATGACAACGCCATGGCGGCCATGGTCGCGAGCACCGGTAGAAAATGGATAGTTTGATAGATCGTGCGTCCACTCGGCGCAGCCTCGATCAAAAGAGCCACCATCAAGCCAAGAGCAATAGAGCCCGGAACGACAATTGCCGCATAGGTCGCGGTGTTGCCGAGGGCGGCCCAAAATATCGGGTCGCTCAAGAGCTCTCGGTAGTTTCCCAAACCGGAGATCTGAAAGGTGCTATCGCCGAGTTGCCAATTCGAAAGGGAAAACACAAACACAGCGACGACCGGGCCAAAGACAAACAAGAGCAAGGCGATGGCAGCCGGGCTGATGAAGATGTAGGCCTTCGCTGCCTCGTTTCCTGTTCTCGACGGCACTTGATCGGTCACCGCTAGCGGGATGTAGCCTCTGCTGGAATCAAGCAACTGACGTCTCCCTCGTATTCTGGAGCGATACGGCGAGTCGTCCACCTTCACTACTGAAGACAAGGCATCTTGTCGGGTCGAGAGTCAGGAAGACTTCCGCCCCTCGCTCGGGGACGGTTTCCTCGTAGGGATGGAGACGTAGAGTGATGCGTTCATTCCGGCCATTCTCCAGAACGACGGCGAGCAGTACTTCGCTGCCAAGGTTACGAATCAGTTCCGCACGGCCGACGAACAACGCGTCGCCTTTCGAGGCAAGTCGAACGGATTCCGGCCGAATTCCGAGCTTCACTGGCCCGCTCACCATGTCCGACATACGGACTGGCAGTTTTTGGCCCGAAACACAGAGAAATCTATCTATGACTTCGCCGGCAATTACGTTGATCTCCGGCGTGCCGATGAAGCGGGCAACACGAATATGTTTCGGGTTTGAGTAGATCTCGGAGGGACTATCGATTTGGAAGATTCGCCCATCGAACATGACCCCAATGCGATGAGACATCGTCATTGCTTCAGCTTGGTCGTGCGTGACGTATACAATGGTCGCAGCAAGTCGAGCGTGAAGGTCGATGAGTTCCGACTGCATCTGAACCCTGAGGCCTGCATCTAGGTTTGACAGCGGCTCATCCATCAGGAACACGCGTGGATGGCGCACGATCGCTCGCCCGATCGCCACCCGTTGCCGTTGACCTCCCGACAACTGACCGGGTTTTCGGGACAGAAGATCCTCGATACCGAGAAAATTTGCAGCCTTTTCAACCTCGCTCTGGATCGTCCGGACTGTGTCTCCGTTCTGCGTCAGATGACGAAGAATTGGGATGCGGTCAGCAAGTTTCAGGCGCCGCATACGCAGCGGCACGGCCATGTTGTCGAAGGCGGACATGTGCGGGTAGAGAGCATAAGTCTGGAATACCATCGCAATGTCGCGTTCCTTTGGAGACAAGCCGTCGACTTGTTTGTTGTCGAGCCGGACATTGCCGCCGTCCGGGTCGAGGAGACCCGCGATGACACGCAACAAGGTCGACTTCCCGCTACCAGACGGCCCAAGCAACGATAAGAACTCCCCTGGCGGGATCGAAAGATCAATATTATCGAGTATTGGCTTTTGTCCGCCGAATGTTTTAGATATTCCCCTCAACTCCAAAGACATCAGAGTATCCATTCCGATTTCGAGTTCTTAGACGGCGACTCTGACTTCATCGCCAGGTCCCCATGGGGCGAACTCTGACCGGATTTCTGCACCTTGCTGAAAGCGGCTCGGGCGATAATCCGCGAGTATCGCCTCTTCTTTGTCGTATAGAACCTCTGATGCTGCGAGCATGCCAATTAGTCCCGATAAGGAGATGCCACTATGGGTAACCGCGATCCAGCTTCGCTTGTGCCCGGGAAGTCGGCCAACCATCGGTTTTCCGTCGCCAGGAATTGGGCGGACACCTATGCGGAAACTCTCCATCTCATTTTCGCCAAAGCCTCGCACCCACGGTTTGACGAGCGACGTAGTCTCCCGTCCCGCCTGTTCAGCTTCTTCCTTGCTCGGCATCTCTTTTCGATAGTCGGTACGGCCCGCGAGAATCCTTCCGCTCCCGTCTGGCTTGAAATGGACCTTGCCCGCATAGACAACATGCCGAAGCCTGATCGGTAGCGGGCGAGTGATGGTCGTGACGCCAGGCTGTGTAGCTACAGGCAAGTCGACGCCGATCTTTGCGAGCAAGTCTGGCGTTTGCGGCCCCGTGCAAACGAGCACTCGATCCACGGTGAACGTCCGCTGATCAGTTCTAATAGTTACATCGGAGTCATTTTCCTCGAATCCCAGCACATTCTCGCCAACGAAGAGACGAGCTCCTCGATCCCTCGCGCCTGCGAGTAGCCTACCGACGACAGGGATCGGCTCCATCCGACCTTCTCCTGGCATCCGGTACACCGGGTAAGGCGTTTCCGGGAAAATGAGGTCCGGTTCAAACCGAGCAATAAACTCCTTACCGGAGTAGCGTTCGCAGGCGAGTCCTGCCGCAGACGAGTCGAGGGCGTGTTTTTCGAGCTGAGCGGCACCGGCTTCGTTGTCGACATAGTACACACTCCCATCCCGGTGGATGAACTCTGAAGCCCCAATCTCCTTTGCTAACTCATCCCAGTAGTTGAGCGCGGCAATTCGCAGTTGGGCATATCCGGCAGCGAAGCGGAACGCGTTCAAATAGGCGAATGTCGATGTTGACGTCCCCGCACCAGGACGCGCGCTATCAAAGATGTGGACCTTTGCGCCTCTCTGAGAGAGGTGATACGCAACTGAGGCGCCTATGATCCCTGCTCCGATAACGACTATATGCACAGTTTTAACTCCGCTCGGTATGAAAGATGTAGATGGCTATCATAACATATATACCTTTATCGGTGGTTTGTTACAAACATGTGAAGGTGCGCAAGCCCAGGTTTTTGGCCGCGTTTAAATAGGCTATAGGTCAGGAAATCCTAGCCAAGCAGAGAGTTGGAGAATGCAGCAAGCTGCTGAATATGTAGCGAAAATGCCGGTCTGGCGTCACATCGAAGAGACGATCAGGGGCGAGATCCTGGATCGTCGGTGGGGTCCGGATGACCGGCTGCCGCCCGAGGGAGAGATCGCCGATCGATTTCAGGTCAGCAAGACCACAGCCAGGAAGGCGCTCGCCAGTCTCCAGCAGCATGGCTTCATCCGAATCGAACCCGGACGTGGTACATTCGTTCAGGATGCGATCCTGCCTTACGATCTCGGCGGCGATAACCGATTTTGCCACTATTTGACATCGATCAACGTCAATACCAGAAGCGAGGTGATCGATGTAGGGCCGATTGCCGCCTCTCAGGAAGTAGCGTCGCTGCTTAACCATAGGAAAGGTGAGAGCGTAATTTACATAAAGACGAAAGCTTTTGCCGATCAGCGTGTCGTCATCGTTTCAAATAATTACCTCCCAATTGGTAAATTTCCCGGATTCTTGGAACGGTATAAAGCAATAGGATCTATAACTGACACTTTGAAATCGTACGGTATTGCTGAAAAAAGGCGATTAAGTAGCTTTCTTCTAAGCCGGATGCCCGCAGTTGAAGAAGCGAGGCTGCTTCAGCAGCCACGAACTAGGCCCGTTACGGAACTCGTTTTGGTGATGTGCGACCAGAATCGAGCACCGATCTGGGCTGACATATCTTGCTTCGCGGGCGACCGGGTGAAGTTTATCCTTCCATCAGAGGACTGATCAGGGGGACAGTTCGGTGACAAGTGGCACCTGGACGAATGCGTGGTCGCAATCAATGGCAAGAAGCACTGGCTTTGGCGCGCGCCGTCGGCCAGAATGGTTTCGTCCTCGACGTGGCGTTGGTGCACGGATCTTTTATTGGCGTGGGTTTAGGCAAGCGGTAACCGCAATAGCCTTTGTAGCGTAGCCATGCCTTTCAAACACAATACCAGCCGCCGCCATCATATTGAGAAGATGAAGTTCAGGGTGACGAACTGGCCAGAATATGAGGCAGGACTTCGTCATCGCGGCAGTTTGACCCTGTGGGTGACGCCGGAAGCCCTGTCCAGGTGGCAAGCGCCAAGACGCAAGACACGTGGCGGCCAGCACCGCTATTCTGATCTGGCGATCGAGACCACCTTGACGCTGGGCCTTGTGTTTGGCCTGCGGCTGCGCCAGGCAGAAGGCTTGCTGGAATCGGTGCTGCAACTGAGGGGGCTGGCGCTCGCTGTCCCCGATCATACCACCCTGAGCCGTCGGGCGCGGACATGGCAATCGCCCAACAAACGGCATGATCGCCAGGTTCCGCCGGAGGGACCAGTGCATGTTCTTGTCGGCAGCACCGGCCTGCAGGTCTACGGCGCGGGTCAGTGGCTGGAGGAGAAGCACGGCGCCAGATCCCGTCGCAGTTGGCGCAAGCTGCATCTGGCACTGGATGCCGACAGCGGCGAGATCATTGCCCATACCCTGACTGATCAGGACACTGGCGATGTCTCTCAAGTTGAGCCACTACTCGACCAGATTGGCGGTCCGATCGGACAGTTTACTGCTGACGGCGCCTATGACGGAAAACCGACTTACGACGCAGTCATCGATCATCGCGCTGCCGCCGCAATCGTCATTCCGCCTCGTGCCAATGCGGTCGAACCATTCGACGATAGACCTCCCGGCCAAAGGGACCAGCATATCGCCGCAATCGGCAGAGACGGCCGGATGAAATGGCAGGTCTCCAACGGTTATGGCAAACGCTCGCTGGTCGAGACCGCCATAGGGCGATACAAGTCCACCATCGGGCGGCGTTTGCGGGCACGGTCGCTTCCCGTTCAGAAGACCGAAGTCGCCATCGGCTGCGCCGTCCTCAACCGCATGCTTGCCTGCGCACGCCCGAAATCCGCCCGCCGCAAGGCGGCCACGGCATAGTCTGCCGCTTCAAAGATCGACATCCGCTCAAGTCCGGACCCATGCACCAACGCCATCGAAACAGGCTATCCGAACATGCGCAAGTTCCTGACCGCCATCGGCGAGTTCCAGGCCTACATCGCTTCCAACAGTGCCAGTCTGATCAATTATGGCGAGCGCTATCGGTCCGGAGAACGCATCTCCTCGGCCTTCGTCGAGGCCACCGTCGACGCCGTCATCTCCAAGCGGTTCGCAAAGAAACAACAGATGCAGTGGAGCAGGATCGGCGCACATCTCCTACTGCAAACCCGCACGCAGGCGCTTGACGGCTCCCTGCGCTCGACATTCCGGCAATGGTATCCCGGCATGGCGAATGACAATCACGAGAACGGCGAAATGGTCCGCGCCGCTTGACCGCCCCACAAATCCTTATGCTCCCCTATCTCACCAAATCCATTGATGAATAGATCACACCACGGTGTCCGCGCCTTCCAGGTGCATCTGGTTTCGACCGGAATCTCGTGGCCGGCGCTGAACCAGACGGTGTGCGCACTGCGGTTCTTTTACGGCGTGACGTTGGGTCATGCCGAGATCCCTGACGGCGACGATCGTGTTATCCTGTTCAAGAGCGGTAAGGGACCGGCTCGCGTCAAAAGATTGCGACATGGGGACGCTCCTTCTGCTGGATGTTCTTGGAGCGCCGAGGATGCCACACCCTCGCCGCTCGCCCCATATCATCTGAAGCTTCGACAACCTCAGTCTTCTCGGTCAGGGTCGGATGGAGAACCTAAAACTCACATCTAGCTAATTGAATGATTCAGCTTTTTCCCAACCCCCAGGACTATGGCCGCTATTTTAGATAAACCGAATGCAGAAGAGTCTTTACCAGTTTGACATGAAATGCAGCGTCACCGCGCGGCGACGAACGCGCGGCTACTTGCGCTTGAAGCGGAAGCCAACGGAACCGCTTTTTGAGGGTGGAAGCAGCGCGCGCGGAGCCAGCCCGCGCCACCCGGTAGATCCACCCGGGCGACTTGAGCTCGGGCGGAATCAAGATCGACGCGTTGGAGGAGAGGGGCGAATGCGGGTATTAAACCGTCCCTCGCCAAACGAGGATCATCGACGCGGTCACGGCGAAGAGCGTGATCGCCAGATACATCGCCCAGTTCGGTGATGGCACGCGAACCGACGCCACATGGGCAACGCTCAAAAGAGCGAACACGATGTTCACGGCCGGCAGGAACGTCGCCGCGGGCATGAAGGGCTGGACGAGGACCAATGCTGCCATCAAGGGAATGTCGTAGGAGAGCGGCACACCGAAAAACCGGCCGTCATCTGACTTTCCGAAGTTCGCGAAATAGCTCAGGCGAATGGCGCCGGCGAGCAACAGCGCCGTGGCGACGAAGAAGGAGACGAGGGACGCGCCATTCAGCTGCACGACGACGGTCGCGGGAAGGATGGCACCATAGATGATGTCGCCGAAACCGTCGAGGCTCTTGCCCATTTTCGCCATGTCCGGCGAGCGGTTTCGGGTTCTCCTAGCGACTACCCCGTCCAGGTGATCCGCGAGGACGGCCCACAAGGCAGCGCCGACCGCCAGCTCGATGCGCCCCGCCAACGCGAAATAGAGAGCAATCGAGGAGCACAGCAGCCCGGCCGTGGTGATGGCATTGGCGGGGTCGACGAGGTAGCGAAGCATCTTCCACTCTCCCAGGCTTGGTCTTCAGCAGACGACTTCACGTGCCGTCATAAACATGGCTTCGGCGAAACGGAGGTCCGCCTCGTTGTCGATCTCGTACCATTTGAGGTCGTCACACCGGGCGGCAGCGATCTGCAACCCTTTCTCGCGCACGAGGTTCGACAGAAGCTCTTCGGTGTAGGATTTGACGGCCCCGGCGTTGATGGTGTCATTGAGATACGGAACGATCGTCCGACGCAGATCTTCTCCGGAAAAGCGGATCAGGTTCATCGTTTTGAAGAGAGGCGGCGAACCATCATTGAGATTTGCTGCCGTCTGCTTCATCCGCACTTCGGCGATGTAGCCGTTGTTCGTCAGGACGACGGCGGAACCTTCCATCGCCGGGCTGAACGGCGCGACGGCCGCGACATTGTCCGCGTCGCCCAGCGTCAGGCAGCGAAGCGCATCCGGCTCGAAAAACACGTCACCTTCGAGCAGATAGGTGTCCCCGGTCAAAAGCGCGTCGCGCGCCAGCCACAGCGAGTATGCGCTACCCGTCCGGTCGAAGACGTCGGACTCGACATAGTCGATGCCGAGATCACCGAAGCGTCGGCCGCAGGAATATTGGATCGCGTCTTTGCGATAGCCGACGACGATCGTCACCTCCCGCACGCCGACTGCCTCGAGGTTCTGCAAGGCGTTGTGAAGGATCGGCGTGCCATTGACTTCGACCAGCGGCTTCGGCCGCAGATCGGTGAGCGGACGCAGGCGTGAGCCAAACCCGGCGGCAAGAATCACCGCCTTTCTCGGAGCAATTTCAGTCATGGGTCTAAGCCCTTCTATGTTGGTTGCTGCGACGATTCCTTCAGTTCCAGGCGTTA
The DNA here is from genome assembly GCF_055811815.1 of Mesorhizobium sp. WSM4836. Classification (NCBI taxonomy): domain Bacteria; kingdom Pseudomonadati; phylum Pseudomonadota; class Alphaproteobacteria; order Hyphomicrobiales; family Phyllobacteriaceae; genus Mesorhizobium; species Mesorhizobium sp. WSM4836. The sequence goes on along the minus strand of NZ_JBVVQF010000026.1, from coordinate 76,142 downwards.
AGGACGCCGACCACACGCTCGAGGCCCACCTCGAGTTGCTCCGGCGGAATGCCATAGGAGAGCCTGAGGCCCATGGGATCGCCGAAGGCATTGCCTGACACACCGGCCACGCCGGCCTGCGTGAGCAGCGCGGCCACGATGTCGTCGGCTGTCTTGGCGTCATCATTGGCGAGCGTCGGCCGCAACAGACCGGACAGATCGAGATAGAAATAGAACCCGCCCTGTGCTTCAGGCATCGGCACGCGCTGCAGCTCGGACAGGGCGGTAAGCCCAAATTGCCGCGCCGCCGTCAATTGACCCTTGAGCCGGGCTTCAAAGGCGCCATCTCCCTCACGGAGGTGGTGCAGCACGGCGTGCTGGGCAACGACATTCGGGTTCGATGTCGTGTGCGACTGCAGCGCTTTGACAGCCGAGATCAATTCCTCCGGCGCAGCGAGATATCCAACGCGCCAGCCGGTGAGGGCCAGGCTTTTGGAGAACGCATTGACGATCACCGTCCGTCCCCGGACCTCCGGGGCCAGCGACACGATCGGATGATGCCGACGGCCATCATGGGTGAAGGGGCTGTAACATTCATCGAAGATGATCCAGAGGTCCCGCTCCATCGCCAACTGGGCGATGCCCGCAAGGGTCTCCGCGTCGTAGACGGCGCCGCTGGGGTTGGCGGGCGTGTTGACGACGATGGCCCGGGTCAGCGGCGTGATGACGCGTTGGATGTCGTCGATCCGTGGAACGTAGCCGGTTGCTCGCGTGTCGACATGGACTGGGGTGCCGCCAGCGATCTGGACCTGCGCTGGGAATGTCGTCCAGTAGGGTGCGGGAATGATGACCTGGTCACCGGGATTGATCAGCGTCATCGCCACGTTGAAAAGAGCCTGCTTGGCGCCGTTCGTCACGGCGAGCTCGTCGGCACGCCAGAGTTGCCCCGTCTCGACCGAGATCTTCCGTGCCAGCGCCTCGCGCAACTCCATCAAGCCGACCGTGTCAGTGTAGCGGTTCAGGCCTTGTTGAATGGCCTCGATCGCTCCGTCCCGAATTGTCGGTGCCAGATCGCTCCAGATCTCGCCGGCCGTGAGATCAACAATCTCCATTCCGGCATCAGTCGCAGCCTTCGCCGCGGCGCGGGCGGCCGCGGTCCCCGACGATTTGAACAAGTTTGTCCGTTGCGCCAACATGCGCATCTCCATCCATGCTTTTCGACGGAACCGCTTGCCGCGGCTATGCTTGGCAGTCCACTGCACGCGGAAAGTATTTCTCTTCTGCCGCTGAGAGCTCGCCGTAGTTCATCAGTTCGAACAGCTCGTCGAGCGTGGCGACTTCACCTTCGATACCGGCAATGCTCTCTTGCTGGATGATGCGGTCGCACACCTGACGCATCGCGGCGATCGCAGCGCGCAAATTGTGGTTTGCCCAGATCACCGTCGAGATACGTGCGGCGCGATACTCGGCGACCGGCGTGCGGTAGTATTTCGTCGGCACGATCACAACAGGAAGGCGGTTCTGCCAAGCTCGCGCGAAGGTGAAGATCTCTTCCGCGTCGGACTTGCGGGAGTGGATCAAGATTGCATCAGCGCCGGCGTCCGCATAGGCGTGCGCTCGTGCAAGCGCCTCGTGCTGGCAATATCCGGCGATCAGCGCTTCGGTTCGAGCGACGAGAATGAACTCTGGATCCGGAACCAGGTCCTTGACGGCCTTCAGGCGACCGCAGAACTCGCCGATGTCCGCCAGCGGATGGCGGTCGCCGAAGAAGGAGTTCATCTTCGGGAACGCGGCGTCTTCGAGACAAACGCCGCTCGCGCCGTGCTGCTGCAGCTTGCGAGCGACCAGACGGGCGTTGTTGAAATTGCCGAATCCGCTGTCTCCGTCGACGAGGATTGGAATTTCCGCTGCGTCGGCAATCCGTTCCACGACGTCGACCACCTGGGTCCAAGAGGCCTCATTCGCATCGCGGTAGCCGAGGCTGGAGGAGATCGAGAGGCCGGACGCCCAAAGCGCCTTGAAACCGGCCCGCTGCGCGATCGCCGCGGAGAGCGCGTCATGGGCTTCCATAAGGAATGACGGTCCGTCACGGATGCAAATGAGGTCACGAAGCGTAGATATACCTTCGCTTGCATTGCCGCCCGGATTCCGCAGGTGATGCCCGTTTTCCGATAGTATGCGCACCCGACGCAGAAATGACATGCCGCTTTCTTCCCTTCATTCCATCGATCGCGATATCAACCACGACATGAAATCGCTCGGCAGCTTCTGCCGCCTTTCTAGCTAGGAGGAAGTTTCAAAAGTCGTGCCAACTGCGCAGGAAAAGCCTCAGAAAAAGCGTTTTGGATATTATTCAATGACTTGAGTGATGGTGGGAGCGGGAGCCAAGCCGAACAGCCCGTGTCGCTCACCCGACAAACCCGGCAGTAGTGTCGGTTGCAACCGTCTTCCCAGGAATGGCGGGCAGAATTCCTCCGCGACGAGCGGAATTCACGCGTCATTCGGCTGCTATCCGCGCTGTCCGGATGTCCGATGTCGTGGGCTTCTTCAAAATTGACTTGTAGGGGATTTTCTCTGGCGCTTTTCTCACTATCGATAATTACCACTTATCGATAGTGATTGATCTCGCCACGCAAATCAGTCATTTTCGATCCCAAGATGGCCGCCGGCGACGTCCCGCGCGGCCGAGAATGACGCAAGGCGGCCATTTCGCCGCGCGAGAAAGGCCGCCCGGCATGTCCGACCAAAAACCCGTCCGCCTGCCCGACCCCGCTTCCGTCGAAACCGTGCTCGCCTCTCTGGAGGCGCAGTCGGCCGACGCCAAGCTCGCCCCTGCCCTCAACAAAACCTTTCCGGGCTTTGCCTTCACCGTCGCGACGATCGACGATTTTTATTGGTGCAGCCCTCACGCCGTCGTCGCTGCCGACGGCACCCGCCGCGGCGATCATCCCGCCTGGATCGAGAGCGAGCTGGCCGAACTGGGCGGCGATCTCACCGCCTTCTGGCACCGGCATCGCCAGGCCGGAGAAAAATTCGCCGAATGGCGCGGCGCCAGCGCCTTCGCCTTTGCGCCGACCGGGCCGGGCGTCGCCGATTTTTTGCAACTCTCGCTCGGCCGCGAGCTCGAGGTTTTGGCCGGTCCCGTCGTCGATCCCGACTACCGTCCCCGCAACGTCGACGACCTGTTCGAGCCGACCTGGGTTTCGCGCGATCCCGCTGCCGAGGCGCAGCAGCTCGCAGGACCAGTCTACGGGCTGCGCGGCCGCGCCGGCGGCGGCATCGTCCACATGCGGAGTTTTTTGGCGCGCCGGGCGCGCATCGACAGGGAACAGCGCGAGGCAGGCCGTCCCGAGCTCGAAAACCGCATCATCCGTGAGGTCGGCCCCGACGGCACGCGTGACACCGCGTTTTTAGACGCCAATCCGGACTGGTTCGATTTTGTGTCGCGCGAGAACCGCTTTTTTGCCGACTGGGAGCGGTCGAGCGCTTGCGCCCACCGCATTTTTGACCATTGGGCCTTCGACATCCACGATCTTGAGGGGCGTGGCCAAAAACGCGAGATCGGTTTTATCCCGCGGCCACTAAAAGTGCCGGCCGAAAGGCTGTTGCTGGATGAAGGCGTATCCGTGCACCGCCTGATGGAGCGGACCGAGGCGATAGACGCCGAGGTGGGCCTGCCCTTCGCCTGGTTCTTTTTGATGACGCACGGGCACTGGGTCGATCCGGACGTCGGCAATGCGATCGCTGAAGGCCTGCGCCAAGGACGGGTGCGTTTGCCCGATCGAGACGCCGCCGTGCTGCTCGCCTGGGCAGACAAAAAATATCTGTTCTGAGCCGCCGTCATGGATCTTCGCCTGCCAAAACCCGCATCCGACCAAAAACTGCGCCGTGCGGAGGCCCTCGATGCGCTGGAGTCGGTGCTGCCATTCGACCGGCGCGATTTGCTGGCCGAACTTTTGACCGACGACGACGTCGCCACACTGCGCCATCTCGCCAAAGAAGGCATCGGCGAGAATTCCCTGCGCGCCCTGGCCTCCGATCTCGGTTACCTCGAAGCCTGGTCTCTCGCCGCGACCGGTTTTTCGCTCCCCTGGCCGGCGCCGGAGGCGCTGCTGATAAAATTCGTCGCGCATCACCTGTGGGATTTGTCGAAACACGACACGGATCCGGCGCACGGCATGCCCGCCAACGTCGCGATCGCACTGAAAGCCGACGGGTTTTTGCGCAGCGACGGCCCGCACGCCCCCGCCACCGTGCGTCGGCGGCTGTCGAGCTGGTCGACCCTGACCAAGTGGCGCGGTCTTAGAGGAAAATTCAACGCGCCGGGACTGCAGAGCGCGCTAAAACTGGCGGTGCGCGCCAGCGCCCGCCCGCGCGGCCGCAAGAGCAAGAAAGCCGTGACCGCCGATATTTTGACCACCCTGCTCAACACCTGCGCCGGCGACCGTCTCGTCGACGTCAGGGATCGCGCGATCCTCATCACCGCCTTCGCCTCCGGCGGCCGCCGCCGCAGCGAAATGGCTTCGCTCAGATTCGAGCAGATCATCGAAGAAGACCCGGTGCCGGCCGATCCCAAAGTTCCCGATGGCGACAAACTGCCTTGCCTGTCGATCCGGCTGGGCCGGACCAAGACGACACAGGCCGACAGCGACGCCTTCGTGCTGCTGGTTGGCCGGCCGGTGACGGTGCTGCGAGCGTGGCTGGAGCGTGCCGAAATATCGGAGGGCGCCGTTTTCCGCGGCATCGATCGCTGGGGCAATCTCGAAAAACGCGCCCTGACGCCGCAAGCCGTCAATCTGATCCTGAAGCGCCGCATCGCCGAGGCCGGCCTCGATCCGGCAGTATTCTCCGCCCATGGCCTGCGCTCCGGCTATCTCACCGAAACCGCCCGTCGCGGCATTCCGCTGCCGGAAGCCATGCAGCAGTCGCAGCATCGCTCGGTGCAACAGGCCTCGAACTACTACAACGATGCCGAGCGGACGCTCGGGCGGGCAGCACGGGTGATCATATAGATTCGGAGCATTGGAGGCCCGCTTGCGGCACCCAATACATGTCGATAGATTGAGATTCTATCGACACGTTTTGACGACGTGTCGATGTCGACGACATATCCCGCCCGACATGTCGATCGCATGAGGATTGACCGACATGCCGTTTCGCCCGGATCGCCCCTACAACGACCTCCCTCCCCTTCCTCCGCGCGAGGATGTGGAGACCAAGGCGGTGCTGAAGGCCTGCATCGCGGCGCGAGCAGCACTGGCGGAACTCCGCGTATCCGGACAGCTCATCCCCAACCAAGCGGTCCTAATCAATTCGATTCCACTGCTTGAAGCGCAGGCAAGCTCGGAAATCGAAAACATCGTCACTACGACCGACAGACTGTTCCGCTTCGCCAATGAGGCCGGCAACCAGGCCGATCCGGCAACGAAAGAGGCGTTGCGCTATCGCACCGCCCTCAGTGAAGGCTTCCAGACGCTCAGGCAGCGCCCGGTGTCTACGTCCACGGCGATCGCCGTCTGCCGGACCATCAAGGGCGTGGAACTGGATATTCGCACGACGCCGGGCACGGCCCTAATGAACGAGGCGACCGGCGCGGTCATTTACACCCCGCCGCAGGGTCAGGCGCTGCTGCGCGACAAGCTCGCGAACTGGGAGCGCTACATCCACGAGGCCGAGGATATCGACCCGCTGATCCGGTTGGCCGTGATGCACTATCAGTTCGAGGCCATCCACCCTTTCACCGACGGCAATGGCCGAACCGGACGGGTGCTGAATCTGCTCTATCTCGTCGACAAAGGGCTGCTGGACATCCCGGTGCTCTATCTCAGCCGCTATATCATCGGCAACAAGCGAGCTTATTACGACCAGCTTCTGGCCGTCACGACCGAGGCGGCATGGCAGGACTGGATCCTCTACATGCTCGAAGCGATCCGGGAGACAGCCAACTGGTCGACCGCGCGCATCCGCGCCATCCGCGACCTGCTCAATCAAACCGCGGAGCGCATCCGGCGCGACCTGCCGAAGATCTATTCGCGCGAGTTGGCCGAGGTGATCTTCGTGAACCCCTATTGTCGAATCGGCGATCTGGTGGCAGCCGGGATCGCCAAGCGACAGGCGGCATCGGTCTATCTCAGGACCCTCGCCGAGCAAGGCCTGCTCCAGGAGATCAAGGCTGGCCGGGAAAACCTCTACATCAATCCGGCCCTCTTGGCGCTTCTCACCGATCGGTCGCCGCCGCGAACTGCGCAATAATCCCAAAACAACAGAGCGCGGGAAATCGAACAACAGATCGCGACCGCGATCATACCGACGCGCGCGATTGAGACCGTCCCCGTGCTCATCCCGTCATCTTTGCAGTCGCGCCGTTCGTGTCGCTTTGCAGTTAATTATGAGAATCGCATTTTCAATGATTTCAGTTGGTTAGCTGCGCCCTTAATTTGAGAACGTGCACTTAATTTGATAATCATACTGGGCCGTGGGCATTTAATGTGAGGAGCAGCGTCGGCAACGCAACGGGAGCGAATTTCTCGAGGACGGTGTATAAAATTCAAAGGTTTCATGACCTTCACGCTGATGCGATTGCAGTTAAATTGAGAATCTTAGCTACCCCATTCTCGCAATTAACTGCCAAACCCAACCGAAACGACCGCATTCTCACCATTAACTGCCAAGCAACAGCACCAATCACCGCTCGAGCCGGCACCGCTTGAGCCGGAACTGCGCACCGGCTCGCACGGCGATTTCGAACACGGCGTCGATGTCATCCTCTCCGAAACCAGGCCGGGGCGATCCTGCAGCTCGCTGCCTGGCCGGGCGAGGAGAAGGAGTTGATATCAGGTATCCGCACCGTGACCGGCCTCGCTCTGCCCGATGGCGCCGGCGCCGGCAGCACCGACGGCGTGAGGTCGGTGTTCGGCTTTGCGCCGGGAAAATTCACTGTGAGGCCGAAGGCTTGGCATCGGCCTTTGCCAATGTCGTCACCCCGGCGATCGGCACGATGACCGACCTGTCGCATGGCCGCACCGCGATCCGCATCGCCGGACCGAAGGCCGAATGGGTGCTGGCGAAATTCTTCGCCATCGACTTCGCGCTGCCGGCCTTCCCGGTCGGTGCCGGCCGCTCGACCATGCATCATGACGTCTTCGCCCAGATCCAGCGCACCGGCGCCGACCAGTTCGACATCTATGTGTTCCGCTCGTTTGCGCGCTCGTTCTGGAAGGCGCTCTGTCACGCCAGCAAGGAAGTCGGCTACGAAATGCAGTAGACTGAGAGACGGCGCGTCGTCACCTCACGTGGCGCCAGCTCATTGGCGAACGTCACCCACTCTTCCAGCGGCGCGCGGTCGGTGCGGAAGGCGTTTTCGGGCTTGGACGTGTCCTCGTGGCCGAGCGCCATGCCGCAGACGACGATCTCCTCGTCGGGGATGTTGAGCACCGTCCTGATCTGCCGGTGATAGGGCGCGAAGGCAGCTTGCGGACAGGTGTGCAGGCCCCTCCCCCGCGCCGCGACCATGATGTTCTGCAGGAACATGCCGTAGTCGATCCACGACCCCTTGTTCAGCCGCCGGTCGACGGTGAAGATCATGCCGACCGGCGCATCGAAGAAGACGAAGTTGCGGTCGTGCTGGGCACGCATCCTGTCGACCTCGCGCCGGCCGATGCCGAGCACGCCGTAGAGGCCGAAACCGTTGGCCCGCCGCCGGGTGAGATAGGGTTCGAAGAACTGGTCGGGATAAAAGCGATACTCGTCCCACTCGGCCTTTTCGGCGCGGATGCCGGAGTTGAGGATGGCGTCGGTGATCTGCTGCTTGACCTCGCCCGTGGTGACGTAGACCCGCCAGGGCTGCATGTTGGTGCCCGAAGGTGCACGCGCGGCAACAGAGAGAATGGCGCGGATCGTCTCGTCATCGACCATGTCGGGCAGGAAGGCGCGCACCGAACGGCGCGACGTGATTGCCTCGTCTACGATCGCCGCATCATCTGTAACTGTAGTTCTGTTTTCCAGCATCGGCCGTCCTTAGCGCATGACCCCGGAAACCGGAAATCGGTTTCCGGAAAGGATCATGCGCAGTCTAGAAATGATCCAGCGTGACAATGGGATCACCTCGAGCGAGCCGATGACGCGCGCGCCTTCGCACCGGGCAAGACGGGCGACTTCGCTGCCGACTCCGGGGGAGACACCGGTTATGACGATGATTTTACCTGTAAGTTTCAACGGCTTCTCCAATTTAATGGCTGAGGGACGGCACCCTCGTGCAGGCGACCTTCCAAACGAGTTGGCCTGATGAGGCGCGCGGCGTCCTTGACCGGAGCCGCCGCCGCTCAATTGAACTTCTCAATGACCGCCAGAGACCGCGCCCGCGCGTGCCGTTGCCCGACTTAAGCGTTGGTCCCACCTGGCGATCGAAAGATCGATGCGCCGTTAGGCGCTGTCCTTATCCAGCATCGGGCAAGATTGATAAAATCGATTGTTTGTATGAATCTTATCGGCGCTGTGGATACACGAAGCCGCTCTGATTTTGGTCTTTTGAGGCTGCCGCTGAGCCCTTCGGCGACGTACGGATTTGCCCGCATCGGCTTCTTCAAGCCGGCGCATGTGAAGTGACTTCTGGCGTTTGCCGTTCGCGCGCTGACCATCGCCCGCAAGAACCTGGTCGGGCAACGCGTCATGCCCACCAGATCCGCGGTGTTGTCGTGGGTGTTTCAATCCCGCTTAATCAAACAGGCGCTGCAGGCCGGCGAGGGAATAGCCGGGCTATCCGCCGCCGTGCAGAGCCTCATTGCAGCGCGTGCCGCGATGCACTCGGCCGTCGGCAATCGATGGCAACATCAAGAACGTCGCGAAACGTTCCACGGCATGCCGCCGGCTAATGATAGTCCCAGGCGTCGACAACCTGACCGCGCTCGCATTCTCCGCGGTGGTGGACGCTTTAGGCGCTCCCGCGATCTGGGCGCCTATCTTGGCCTGGTGCCACGCCGCTTCCAGTCGGGCGAGGTCGACCACATGACAGTATGTCGAAATGCAGCGCCGGCGGGTGCGTAACCCTGCTCTATGCGGCGGGCGATGTCATGCTGACATGCTTATCGAGACGCATTGAAGCCTGTTTGGCGACGCCGATCCCCAGCATTTCAGCTTGTTGCTCGGACCTATCTTGCGCTTTGCACGCGGCTACAATGTCATCATCGCCCAGGAAACGCGGGGCCTTTAATTGACAGGTGATACCGGTAAGTGGGTGCTCGATCTGACGATCAGTGCCGTCACTGATCACCTGCGCGCCTGGGGCGAGCGCTATTCCTTGCTCGAGGTCGCCTGTGACGATTCAAAGCCGCTCCACGCACTTGCGAGCATTTACGATGGCATGCCGAATCGTCCGGATCCCGTCTACATCAACGTTTTCGGAAAGCGCCGACGCCTGACCTGGAACATGGCCAAGCCGATCGCTTTCGCATCTTCAGCCGAGAATCCTGCGGTGCAACTTGCCGATCTTGTTGCTGGCGCAACCGCCGCCATTGCGGCTCATGAAGATAACGACGATTTCCGGCCACTCAGGGAAGCGGTGTTTCCGCATCTGAGTGACGAGTGCATTCTCCCGGACCTCAGCATCATTGACCTTGCGGGGGATGAAGCCCGGTCAATGCACTCGTGCTGGAGGATCTCGCCTCCCGGGCAACGAATAATCCCGACGGCGAAAAGCTGCCTTGCTGTCGATCCGGCTTGGCCGCACCAAGACGACACAAGCCGATAGCGATGCTTTCGTGCTGCTCGTCGGCCGTCCGGTGCTGGTCTTAAAGGACTGGCTCGAGCGCGCCGGCGTCACTGAAGGCGCGGTGTTTCGCGGCATCGACCTTTGGGGCAATCTCGAAAAACGCGCGCCGACGCCGCAGGCGGTCAACCTGATCCTTAAGCGCCGCCTCGCCGAGGCTGGACTCGATCCGACGCTTTTTTCCGCCCATGGCCTGCGCTCCGGCTATCTCACCGAAGCCGCACGCCGCGGCATTCCGCTGCCGGAAGCCATGCAGCAGTCGCAGCACCGCTCCGTGCAGCAGGCCTCGAATTACTATAACGACGCCGAACGGACGCTCGGTCGAGCGGTCCGGATTCTTGCCTGACCAGATTGGTAGATGCGTGAGATGATCTTGGTTCTATGGAATTCACTCGATATAGATCTGGCCGACGGCGCCGAGCAGTCATCGTTCAATCTCAATGACCTCGACTGTTATCCCGCCAACGTGCTTGGAGCCCAAATGTTTGGTTTTGAATCCAACGAGATCAGCAATGCCGTCCCTATCGGTCAGCAAGACGACACGTTCATGATCTTCGAGAAGGCTGCTGACGGGATCGTGGAGGCTTGTATGGCCGCGACGTGAGCGTCTAATGTCGTTAGTGATGAGGTCGAGCTGCCCGACGCTTTGAATCTCGGAATCGACGAGGGCTACGGCTGCTGTGCGCCCTTCCGCAACCGAGGATAAAAGCCCGGCGAAGTCTGGCGCGTCGATCGCAGCCGACATCGACGCTGATACATCGACCGCAAGCATGAGGAGCGGTCCCGCATCGACACCAGTCCTGCGGAAGACTGGCTCGCCCACGTAGTCCCGAACAATCTCCTTCAATGTTTCGCGCTGTCTCAGGTGGCTTGGAGTCAAATCACCGATGACGATACATCGGCCGCTGACATCGCGATCGGCTGCGTGGAAGCTCTCCCGCGCCGGGCCATGATTGACGAGTAAGACCTTCGCGGCGCGATGCGCCCGGGCATAGTCGATCAGTGCCTCGCGGAATCGTGCCGGCGACCCGCGCTTGTAATGCTTCACCTCGACCACGAGACCACACTCTTCCCGATCTCCGGAGCTGCGCCACAGGCTGTAATCGGGTTGGACGTGGCCCGTGCGGCCATGCCCGATCGGTGCGATGAGAGGGCTGCGCCGCTCGGCGAACAACCTCACTTTCGGGTGGCTCGAACGCACTGTCGCAATGACAGACTCTCGAAACGCGAAAGTGATACGGCCTTTCTCGTGATGGAGCGCGCAATCGTGGCCGTCGAGGGCGTTGACGATCTCGGTCGCGATCCAGACGGCGTAGAGCTCGTGGCGACGCTGCCAGAGAGGCAGAGATAGAATGCGCTCCAATTCCGGCAGCTCCGCCCGAATGCCAATCTTGCGTCTGGGGTAGCGGCTTAACGCAATGGCGAGCCGTTGCCCGACCATGCGTTGGCGTGCCTCATCCAACGACACATACCGCCCAATCTGCGCCACTATGAAGCCAAGTTGAAAGTCAGTCTCGTGCTGCGCGATGGTTCCTAAGTTGAAGCCGTCGCCGCTATCGAACCCGAGCCTGCGGTCCCGATAGTCTCGCATCATTGTCTCGCGATCTGGCCAAGCACGGCGAGCGCTTTCGACCAGAACAGTGGCGATCGAGATCGCATCCCGAAACCTAGCCGGGACACGATCGGCATGGAGCGAGCGAGGGAAAGGAAGATAAAGTCCCCCATCATGATACATTTGCTGCCAGTGGTCGATATCTGGGACACCAGTCTTCGCGCGCCATTCTGCATCGATCAGGTCATCACCCGCGCGCAAGATTGCCGAAGCGCCTTCGGAATCGACAGCTGGAACATCCACTTCGCAATCGAGCGCGTTCCAAGTCTCGAGAAACTTCTCGAAATGCTTCAGTTCGAAGTGTTCCTCGTCGATATGGATATCCCATTGGGAGCGGCCTTGCTGCACTCCGGCAGCCTGGAAGAAGCTCAGGATGGCGCGGAACATAGCCACGAAGGGCTCTGCCAAGTCAAAGACAGCTCTGACGAGATGATCGGTGGAACTGGAGCGCAGCGCCTCCTCTAGTGTGGCGGCCGATGGCGAAAGTGCGGTGCGTAGGTTCTCCCCGAAATCGGCATCGCGATCGTCGAGCTCAAGCCCGCCCGCCGCACAAAGCCTGCTCCATGCCTCGAAGCTGTCGCGCGCCACACTGGTCATATTTTCCTCCGCAAAGATGCGCGTCGATGCTAACCGAGAACCCTCACCCTGTCCTTGTTTGATCGGCTTTGCGCCCGCAGCGCCGCAATCAGCATCGGCGGTGACGAAATCCGCCAGCTGTTGCTTGTCGGCAGGCACACGCTGATAGCAACAGAAAGCCCCGGCCTCCCACGTTACGCGCCAAACAGCCGCCGGTCCCAGTAGACGGGCTGGTGCAGACTTGTCTGGATCCTTGAAAATTCCGGATGCGCCGGATTGATCAGCACATTGCAATCGAGACGCGCCACGACACTCGGCACCAGCAGGATGACGCTGCGCCGTTCTAGACACCAGTTTTCGCCAAATCCCTTGCTCACCGTCGCCGGCATCGTGTCCCAGCCGGGCAGTGACGGTTGGGAAAAGACCTCGTAGCTCAGCCCGGGCGGGATTGTGATTTCGATGTAGTGCTGGTTGGGCGGCAGTCGGCCGCTGCCATGCACCAGCTTTTCCAACAGGGCCGTCGAATAGTGCTCGCTGGTGTAGATGATAGGACTTCCGGGCGTGTTCCATCGCCCTGGCGCAATTGTCGAGCCGGTCGCGTCGAAGATCGGGTAGGTGCCGGCGGGATCACCGATGCGAAAGGATGATAGCGTGCGATCGAGAGTCTGCGCCGTCACGCAGCACTGCCATATTTCAGACCTGCGAGGATATCGACCACCATTTCGGCGCCGAACTCGCTCAGGATAACGAGGTCGATCGGTCGCTTGTCCTCAATCATCGGGTGCGGCCGGAACAAGAAATCGCGCGCTTCCTCTTCGTTCTGCCAGACATCGACAGCAAGACCCCAGACGCGCGCCACGCGGGCCAATCGTGTGCCCTCGTCCGACGAGAGGCGATGTACCAGCTTACGCCGCTCGTAGGTTGCCTTGGGGATCAGCCGGTATTTGAACTGAGCATCGCCAGGCGCTAGAAGATGCGCAACGCGCTCGAGCGCCCCGATGGGAAGTCCATCCTCGATCCGGGAGATCAGCCCGAACGGCGACCGCGCCGCCACCTCTTTGACGGGCAGCCCCAACACGTCGGCGACATTTCCGAACGCTGGCATTTCATTCTCCAATCCATTTGAGACAAAATATAGCCTCACATGATGCGGCATACAAGCCGCCGCATCAGCGCGAACGATCCGCCAACGATTACCCGGTCATCTTTGCTGTCACGCCGTTCGCTCGCAATGCCGCCATCAGCATCGGCCCGACCGAAAACGCCCCTGCCCTGGCCTTATCGGTCAGCACGCGCAGGTATCCGCCGGCTGAATTGATGTGCTGAGCGCGTTGCAGGATGCAGGCAATCACGATCGCGGCGGTTTCCTGGCCCATCGCATGGCAGGCCTCCTCATACGCCGACGGCGAGACGCCAAGGTAGCCCCTCACCTGGGCGGCGGTGATCATGAGATCGCGCCAATTGTCGATGCCATCGACGGCGTAGTCCGCAATTTCGGGGCAGGCTTTCAGCACAAGTCCGATCGGATAGCCTTTCGGCTTCTCGTCGGCTGCCCGTCTTGGTTCGACCGTCGACCCGCTTTTGTCTAAAGCAGGTTCAAATTCAAAAATAGAGTCGGTATTTGAATCAGATTGCTGCCGCTCGTTTTGAAAGTCATTGCCGCTCGGATTCGTGGATTTCATGTGGATTTCCAGCAGCTTGTCCACATCATCACGCAAGGCGGCCAGATCGGCTACGATCGGCTCGAGCTCGGGGACGCTGGCACGGCGCGGAATCGCCTCCACAACGCCGCGGAAACGCTTCCACAGGCTTCCCCAGTCGCCTTGGACATCTTCGTCAGAGGCCGCCTCGATCAGCTTGTGGATGTCACGGCGGTGCAAAGTGATCCGCTCGCGCATAAGCCTAAGCGCCCTATTGTCGGCGCGAACACGTTCGGCAGCCGCCTCGAACTCGTAAGCACGGGCCAGCAGCGGCGCCAGGGAGAAGCCAAAGGCTTCCTCGACCTCCCCTCCCCTGCCCTTGCGGGCGTAACGCTTGCCGTTCGGGCTATCCCGACGGATGATTAGCCCGCAGTCAACAAGAGCCGCCAGGTGCCGCCTGAGCGTGGCATCGGGCATTCCGTGCGCCCTGAGCGACAGCTGTGCGTTCGAGGGAAAAACGATCAGGTCGTTTTCCTCGCTCAATTCGCTGTCAGGATAGAATGATAGCAACGCATTCAGGACGGCCAGGGCACGATCGCCAATGCCGACGATGCTCTTGCCTTCGCAGAGGTTGCGATAGATCTGCCACTTGTCGACGACCCTGCCCTTGGGGATTTCACGTGAATCGTTTTGCGCTGCCAACATGGCAAGCGACATCGGCCGCCGCCCGAAGGGCGTCGTTGCAATACCCGTCTCCATTTCTTCTTTCACCCTCGATTAGGCAAAAGAAATCTGCTCGCCAAAACGACGCCAAAGACTCTTGACAGTGATTCGCGAAAATGTGATTCTCAGCTTGCTTATGGTTGAGAAGGGCTTCCGCGACGGTGACGTTCGGGGGCCTTTTTCTTTTGCGGTTTCAGTCTCCTGTTGATGTCTTCTCCGATTTTCTGAACGCCTCATAAAGGTTGCCCAGATTATCGGAAATCCACGTCCCAAAGCGGCTGCCGTCCACCTCCTTCACGGCGATCGTGATGGCCTTGCCTGCCTTCTTGACGCTGACGCTAACTGATTTGTCCTCGGGGACCCAGGACTGAGCTTGGGACCTCACGGCTACCTTGCGAACCGGCTTCCCCTTCGCATTCAAGGCTGCTAGCAACCTTTCGAAGCGTTCGTTGCTCTCAAGTTCACCGAATTCTGGTTCGGACAAGATTGCATTGACCACTTCGGATTTCTTGCCGGCGAGCAGAGACAGCTCAACCCACCGCTCGCGGCCTACAGACGTAGCTGATCCAATCTTACCGATCACAGATGCCGGAATTCTGGTGACAACCGATACCATCTTCGAGACCGCAGCGGCGTTCGAGGCCAATGCTGACGAGATCACATCTCTGTCGTACCCCAAATCCTCAAGGCGCTTTGCGAACATCGCCTTCTCGATGAAACTGAGATTTGCCCGAGCGGAATTCTCCTGACCCTGGGCAATTACATGGGTCTTGTCGTCGATCTCCTTGACCACCGCCCTCACCTTCCGTCCCAGTTCGCGGGCGACTCGGACTCTGCGATGGCCGAAGACGATCATGTAGCGGCCGTCTGAGCTCGGATGCGGACGGACGAGTATGGGAGAATCCTGCCCTCTCTCCCTAATCGCTTCCAGCAGCTCTTGATATTGTTCCTCGTTGTCGCCCATGCGGTCGGAAACGAACGAGCCATCGACTGCGCTTGGGTCGAGTTCGACGACATGCTCCCCCTCAAGATACGCATCCGCTTGCTTTGCCAACTCGTTGACTGAGCGGATCATGGATTTTGACGCGCCGCGGATCGGATATGCCGCAGCGGAGGCTGATGCCCGGTCCTCGGTCTCCGCTTCTACCAGGCCTGCAAGAAGATTCTTACGTGCCATATTTTACCTCCAGACAGCGCGTAGGTCGTTGAATACACTTGGCAAATATCCACTTTTGTCAGCAGACAAAGTCAACGGCCCCATGCTTCATGAATCAAAGCTACGATTTCGCCGTTTACGACGTCCAAGGCTTCCATTGCTCGCTCGTATGTGGAACGAGTCATCGCATTCTTTTCGACTTCGTAGAGGGTCTGCTTGGTAATCCCCGCATCGGAAATCGCCGTTGATTTCAGCATCTGGTTCTTGAGAATGAATTCGCCGAACAGCGTTTGCAGGAACGCCACCATCTGCGCTTGCGGCTGATCCGTGGGTTCGAATCGAGTAACAAGATAGCGATACCACTCCAGATTCACCTCCGCACCGGCCGCCCTGATCGGCTCCAGGATGTTCCCGAGCATCAGCAGAAACTGGCCCATGCTCATAACATCGAGCATTTGCGGATGGATCGTGATCAACACTGAGGTCGCCGCAGTCAGTGCGGTGATCGTCAGGTAGCCAAGCTGCGGCGGACAATCGATAACTATGACATCGTAGCGATCGTCGACTTCCATCAATGCCTTCGAGACGCGCGTGAAAAACGCCCTGCCCACATTCGAAGACTTGTCCGTCATTGCCAGAGGCGTGTCGTATTCGAATTCCTGCAGCTCTAGGTTCGCTGGGACGATGTCCAAGCCCGGAAAATTCGTCGGCTTGATGATTTCCAAGAGAGGCACCCTCTCGTCGTCATAACGAATCGCGTCGTAAAGCGATTTCGTCTGGTCGAGTTCAGGTTGGAACCCATGCAACGAAGAAAGCGACGCCTGCGGATCGAGATCGACAGCTAGGACACGGTGCCCGGTAAGTGCCAGGTATTGGGCGAGGTGGGCAGCGGTAGTGGTCTTCCCGCTGCCCCCCTTGAAATTAACCACAGCCAAAATCTGAAGCTTCTCGCTCGGTCGCCGATGGGGAACATACATGCGGGCATCGGATCGACCGTACTGGTCGAGATACTGGCGCAACTCAAGCATCTGTTCAGCAGTGTACGAGCGTCTGCCCGACGTCGAGGTTTCAGGCACCGGTCCCTTTCCTTCCAGATGCAGTTTCTTCAGATGGCTCTGGGACACCCCCAGATACGTGGCAACCTCCGCCAGCGAGAACGAACGAAGATTTTTCTTTGCATGGGGAGGGAAGCGCTGCATCGAAAGCAGGTGCAACTTCTTCGATATCTGGTCGCCCTGATCGAGGATACTTTTCTCGAACAGCAGCGGGACTTTCGTAGGAACGGGCGAACTCACGTTCATTCGATCGAGACTCTCTAAAAACGATTTTTGACGTAAAAGCGCCAAGCAACCGTCATTATGTCCGATTCGTTCGCCCGGGCAAGAAATTTAAAGTTAACAAAAGCTTAATGGTCTCAGGATAGCATTACATGATGTGATTCATGCAACTGAATATGCTACATAATTCGGCGATTTTGTCTGCGGACAAAGCGTGCTTATCCCAAGCACAGCTCCCTGCTTACCCAAGCGTCCCGCGCAAATTCTTATCGGCTTTCCTTAGGCGACCCGCACCGGGGCCTGGCGAGTGATCGCGACATTGAGCTCCTGGCGGCGATCGCGTGACCGACATTCGGATCGAACCAATGGTCGTGGGTCATCAGAAAGAACCAGGCGAAGGGCAGATCGATTTCGGTGTCAATCGCCTTGATCCGTTCCATCAGCCGGTGCACGGAGACGCCTTCGTCGGCGAGCAGCCGCTCAGTCCAGGCAACAAAGAAGCGGCTTTCGCGCGGCACGAAATCGAACCAGTCGGGATTGGCGTCGAAAAAACGCGGTGTCGCGCGTGCCATCTGGCCCGACCTCGCGGATGACACGGTTTCCAGCTCGGGCCGCTGCGCCTCGCGCAGTTCGCGTTCGATGCGCGTCCGGCGCGCCAAAAAACTGCGCATGTGAACGATGCCGCCGCCGCGAACGGCCGCGCAGCCGGTGGACTGGCCCTGCGAGCTGTTGTGTCTCGACCGCGGAACCGCGCAAAACCCAGGTCGGCTCGAACAGATCGTCGACGTTGCGGGGGCGATAGTCGGGATCGACCACCGCGCCGGCCAGAAACTCGATCTCGCGGCCGAGCGAGATCTGCACGAACGCGGCGACGCTGGGAACCGGTCGGGGCAAAGGCGAAGGCGGTGGTGCCTCGCCATTCGGCGAATTTTCCCCGCTCTGGCGATGCCGGTTCCAGAAGGCGTTGAGGTCACCGCCGACCTCGGCCAGTTCATGCTCGACCCAGGCGCGATGATCGCCCAGGCGGGTGCCGTCGGCAGCGACAACGTCGTGAGGGTTGCACCAGTTGGATCGTCGATGGTCGCGACGGTGAAGACGAAGCTTGGAAAGGCCTTGTTCAGGGCAGGGGCGAGTCCGACGTCGGCCGACTGCGGCTCTAAGGCCGTGGCCGGATCGCCGATGGTTCGGAAGAGGGCGGCAACTTGTGCGACAAGCCTGAAACGGCTATCTTGCACGCATGATGAGCAAGCATTTGAGTTCAGTCCTGACGACGGTGAACGCGCCCTACAGTGATCAACTGGACGACGCGGCGCTGGCGCATTGCCTTGCTGATATCGATCTGGCCAAGCAGCATCCCGGTCATGTCAGCGCCTTTCTCGGCGAGGTCCCTCTCGCCCAGCAAGTCGAGTTCGCAACCGCGCACCACATCGCAGTTGAGGACCTGAAGGCGTTTGCCGCCAAGTTCTCTGCCTGGTCCGGCGAGAGCTATCCGCTCGCCGCGTAATGGCTGGACTTGATAGCCGACGCCCGTCCGAATGGCGGCGGCTTTTTGGTATCACTATCGACCTGATCGATCAGCTTCGCGAGAATGCCGCGGGCGATGACTTTGAATGGTCATTTGGCGGCGGAACGGCGATGATGATCCAGATCGGCCATCGCGAAAGCCATGACATCGACATCTTCCTCGACGACCCTCAATTGCTCGGGTTCATCGACCCCTCCAGAAGCCACCTGCACTTGGAAACGATGCCGTCCGACTATCTGGGTGATGGGCTTCGGTTTCAGAAGTTCGCCTTCGAAGGCGTTGGCGAAATCGACTTCATCGTTGCCGGAGCGCTGACAACGACGCCTTTCGAGACCCGTGTGGTGGAAGGCAGGACGGTGCGTCTCGAGACCATTCCGGAAATTGTCGCCAAGAAGGTCTATTACCGGGGATCGGAAGCCAAACCGCGCGACATCTTCGACATCGCCGCCGCAGCCCGGTCGCAACTGGACGAGGTCGTCAACGCTCTGCGTGCGCTTCCAGAACAGGTCGCTCGCACCAGACAGCGAATGGAAAAACTCAACCCGGAATTCGTCGGCCGCGCGATCGCGCAGCTGATGATCATGCCTGACTACGAAGCGTCGGCCGCCGACAGTCTGGACGCAGCGCTCGCTGTGCTCGACGAGGCGTTGTCATCACCTCAAAGAACCTGACCGCCTCACCAGTTCAACCGGCGAGGGGAGGGGGCTTTTTAGAGCCCGGACGCTTTGGTGAGGTTGACCCGGAAGCGGTCACGCCGCCGCTGATACCTGCGGGTCATCTCGGCGCTGGTATGGCCGAGTTGCTTTTGCACATAGCGCTCATCGACTTCGGCTGAGGAGGCGAGGCCGGCGCGCAGCGAATGGCCGGCAAACAGCTTTCCGCGTTCGCCTTCCGGCAGGTCGCCGCGCACGCCCGCCGCCAGCGCAGTCCGCTTGACGAGGCGCGCGACCTCCTGGTCGTTGAGCCGATTGGCGCCGACCGCCTTACCCTGGCCGGCAACGCGCCGGAACAGCGGTCCGTGTGCGATGCGGGCGAGCTTGAGCCAGGTCTGCACCGCGACAACCGGGCAGGTGGCATCGGACGAGCCGCGCCCGACTTCGACCTCCCGCCAGCCGGTCTTGCCGCGAAGGGAAACGAGCATGCCCTTGTCGAGGATCTCGATCCAGCCGCGGCCGTCCTCGGTCTGGTCGCGGCCGATGTCCAAAGCCACGATCTCGGAGCGGCGCAGGCCGCCGGCAAAGCCAAGCAGCAGCATGGCGCGGTCGCGCAGGCCGCGTAAACTTCCGCGTTCGAGTGTCTCCAGCATGGCTATCAGATCCTCGGGCAGGATCGCCTCCTTCTGCCGCGGCGGGGCGGCGTGCTTGTTGCGGATGCCGGCCATGACGGTGGCGATATGGCGGTCTTTTCTGTCCAGCGATTGACCGCGCTGGGCGTAGTTCCAGGTCAGCGAGGACAGCCGGCGTTCGATCGTCGACACGGAGTTTGGCGTCTTATCCCCGGTGGCCGTGCCGGACGCGCAAGCGGTGATGTATAGCCCGACGACTTGCGGATCGGGCGGAAACACCTCGACGCTTTGGCGTCGGCACCAGCTCCCGAAATGCTTCCAGTCACCGGCATAGGCGCGGCGGGTGTTGGCCGCGCTCGCCGCCTCGACATAGTCGCGGGCGCGGCCGGCAAGCGCGTCGAGATGCGCCGGCAGGCGGGGATTGGCGACGGCCGGGAGAGGGGGGGACGCTTCGGCCGCCGGTTCGTCCGGCGTCCTGCCCATCTCCAGGACGACGTCGATGATGTCAGGGAGATCGCCGGCATCAAGCGCGGCGGTTTCGGCCGACGGCTGCGCGGCCAGAATGTCATCCCCGGTGCCCGTGCTGTGTGGCGGTCCGCAAGCTTGCTCGGCGTGATTTTTGGGCTTCTGCTCGACGAAAACGGCCATTTCTTCTATAAAGGGCAAAATGAACGATAATGCAACATTATCATTCGTTGTATGTTGCCGACAGGCGCGGCGGATTTTACGCAATTAAATTGCCACAAGCGCCGTCATGATTCATCGTGTTGTCGATGATTCTGCGCCCCACACTCGCCCTTCGCCACCATGGCACGCCAGCCGGCGTTGCCACAGCCGCCCCGTTGGCGTCTGTGCCGAGCTGGCTGCGCCGCGCGATGCTAGACGCGCAAAGCCTTACCAGCCAGAGCATTGAAGATGTGGCGATCACTACAGGCGCCGCCATCGGCGCGCTCGATGCGGTGGTTCGCCAGCAGGAGCGGTGGGCCGGCGCCTGGCGGCAGCGCCTGGCGCTTGTCGCTGCTGCGGTAACGGCAAAGCAGGCAGGCCGCGTCGAGGATGAAAATGCGCTGCGCGACGCCGTGCTGCTCACACGCCCGGGCGATTTTTTGTCCGTCGGCCCAGCCGGATCAATGCTGCTTGCCTGGCGCCGGCTGGCCGGCACGCCTGCCGAGAAACTGCTGACCGAGGCGAGCATCGGCGCGGCGCTGGATGACCTCGGTCTCCGCCGCGACGACGACGCAGTCAGCGATCTGGCGGACGATCTTCGACAGCTTTCCGCGGGCATCGGAATGGTCGGCATGCTGACCGGCGCGTTCACGGCTGCCGAAAGATATGGCTTCGCACGAGCCTTCGGATGCTGGCTCGCCGACGCCCTGCTGGCGCAACGACTGGGTTGGGCCCACGCGGTGCCGCTGCTGGGCGGCGAGGCAGCCTTAGGGACCAGCGCCCGCCCGCGTCGATCGGCAGCCAGCTCTGTGGCGACAGGCATTGAGACAGATCCTGACCGTGCCAAAAGCCTGCTGGCCGCACAGGCGCGCGCCGCGCTGCGCGCCATTGATCTTTGCACCGAGCTTGAGCGCCGCGCGGGCCGGCTGCTTGCTGTTGCCCCGAAACTCAGGGCCAAGGCGGCGGATGCTGTTGTCGACAAGCTCTTGTCCGACGACGCGGTCGTTGCCTCGGAAAAGATCGCCGGCATGAGCGACCGCGGCCTGCGCCGCCTGTTCGACCGGCTGGTCGAGCTCGGTGCCGTGCGCGAACTCTCCGGCCGCGCTACCTTCCGCATCTACGGGCTGTGAAGACAATGGCGGAGAGTGCACGTAGGCGAGGAGGGAGCCGGCCAGATGACCGTCGATCAGCTGACCAGCTGTTTGACCGGGAGCTGGATCACCTGCCGCCGGAGGCGAGATGGCGCGAATGGATGCAGCGCGTCGAGGCGACCATCTTTGCCGCCAGCGAGCCGGTCGGCCGCGAGACGCTGGCACGGATCGTCGGCAAGACCTGCAGCATTGACCTTCTGATCGACGACATCCGCGAGGAGCTGCGCGGCCGCCCTTACGATCTGGTTTCGGTCGCCGGCGGCTGGAAACATTTGACCCGGCCTGCCTATGCAGACGCCATCCGTGCTGCTGTAGGTGGAAGTGGGAAGACAGCCGACCTTACGCAGTCGGAGATTTTGGTGCTGATGTGCATCGGCTACTTCCAGCCGATCACCCGCGCCGAACTGTCGTCTTTCTTCGGCAAGGAGATCAGTCGCGATTTTATTGGTCATCTGCGCGGTGCCGGCCTGATCGCTTCCGGTCCGCGCAGCCCAACGCCGGGCGCGCCCTACACCTATGTGACGACAAAAGAATTCCTGCTGGAGTTCGGGCTCGACACGCTGCGCGACCTGCCGGATTTCGAAGCGCTCGAGGACGCGGGGCTACTTTCCAAGGAGAGGCTGCTGGCAGGCGATATTCCGGCCGGGTTGGGAAGCGGGGAGCACGACGAGGGCGAGGAAGAGGAAGAGCCAAAAGGACAGATCGTCGAAGATGAAATATCTCTGAGCGGCGGTCTGGGTAGGGACTCGCTTTAGGGGTCAGAACGAGAGCAGTTCAAAAATTGATGGGATGGAAGGCTCTCTCCCGGTGCTAGGTGAGCGAGCTTGGCGTCCGCGAAACGACGGGTAGGGACGGTATAGAGGATGGGGAGTTCTTGAGGCAATGGGGCAGGCAAAACAGCGAGCTGTGGCGAAGAAACAGTGGTACGAAACATTGACGGCGAGTGAGTGCGTCATCGCTGATGTGGCAGAGCGTCTTTTCAATAGATTCATCAAGCCGGCCGAGTCGACCGGCATGTGCTATCGGATGACGTTCTTCCTGCACCTGTATCTTGCTGACAAAGGCGTTCAGACGGTTCCAGTTGTGGGCTACATCAACGATGGGTCCGATGACGTTATGATATCGCACGCATGGCTTGAGTTTGGCGGCAAGAAAACCGATCTGACACTTGGCATAACCGAGGACCCCGATCTCAATCCGGTCGGAAACGTCATCATTCTGGATCAAATCTTGTTCCCCGGTCTGACCTACACCTATCACCTGGAGAAGTCGGCTGAGGGCGCCGCGATTGAGGCCCAGTGGTCACAGGATGCGAAAATAGGTCCTCTCGTCCGACGGAAGGAGATTGAACATGCTGCGATGAGCGGCAGGGCAAATAATCCCGAGCATATGCGCAGCTTTTTAGACGCGGCGCCAGATGGCCTTGATTACAATAAGCTGCGGGCAATCATCGACATTCAAGGGCTCGTGTCCCCCTAGGCACCGTAGAAATACGGGTTTGCGAACGTAGGTGCCACGAAGTGGATCCGACTCGTTTAGAGTGCTGAAGCGCCAGGGGAGGCTGATAGTGCAGAACTACTCGTTGTATGCACGCATGCGAGAGCATGGAACTCTCGCCGAGAAGGCCACCGACGTACCCGACGTGCGTTTCGCACTGCCTTCAACAATTAACTGGATTCGCTCGCTGGCGATTCTCGTTGACAGCCTGAAGCTCGATTTCCAAGCCGCCCGACGATTCTATGGCAATGTACAACGCAGGTCGATTACTGAAAGAGAGCTCAACTCGATTTTTGAGCAGCTCCTTTTTTCGCTGCATCAAATCGCTGCTTTGCAGGCAATCGCAGATGTTCCGAACAAGGCGGATGTCGCTCGGGTAGGAATAGTGACTTGGTACTACGGCGTCTATGGAGCGGCATCGGCGATGATCGCGGCATGCGATGGATCGTTCCCAGATAATCACGCCGCAACCGCACAACAGTGGGATCGCCAGTTTCCAGCAAACGGTCTCGCTATGGCGCCTTTCGGAGACCGCCTCTCCAACCTGTTGGAAAGCACGTTGAAGCGCGAGCTCGCACCTATCAGGGCTCGCGGAAAGCATTCGTTGACAACAGTACCGGCCACGCCTGAGCAAGCCTGGGGCTGCTGCGCCGAGTACCTATCTGGCACCGCGGGTTGGGAACAGTGGAATATTCAAGAGAGGTTAGTGGACGATCGTGAGTTCAAGGCGCTGGGCGTCGACAACTTTCGGACCCTCCCCGCCAGGCAGATACGTGATGCGTGGTACGCGAAACGGGGCCTAGCATTCCTGCACCAGGCCTCTCGATATCGTGGAAAAGCAAATTACCGCGACGCCATATTTCTCGCTTACGGCAAATCCGTAGCGCGGCTTCTGGAAGGCTTCATCCACGACCTAGCGGATGTGTTGAAGTCATTCTCCGCCATGGCGGCCGGCTATGCCTCAATGAGGATGGGACGGGAACGATGGTCAGCGTTTATCGACGATTTGGATGAGAAAAGGTCCATCTCGATATCGCCCAAGACAATTTGGATGTAGCTGATGGCTCTCTTTTCAGCGACCGGGAAGCCTGATGGATCGGATCGGACCCAGAACACTGAACTGGAGGCGATGGCCAAAGCCCTGAATTCGAGTGGCCGATATCGTGTGCTTCGTCGGCTCGAGCCGAGATTGGCCGCAGTCCCTCCAGAAGGCACTGAAACGCGAATCGGGCTGTTCGTGGACGTCGAGACAACGGGCCTCGATCCGACCAGTGACGAGATTATCGAACTCGCCATGTTGCCCTTCACCTATGGGCTCGACGGAACGATATTCAATGTTGGGATGCCATTTCAGCAGTTCGGCGAGCCGAGCCAACCTATCCCAGCGGCGATTTCGGCGCTGACGGGAATTACCGACGAGATGGTGGCTGGGAATGCGATTGCTGCAGCGGAGGTGGCCGCGTTCGTGAGCCCGGCATCGCTTGTAATTGCACACAATGCTGCCTTCGATCGCAGATTTCTCGAACGACTGAGCGACGCCTTCATCACCAAACCGTGGGCCTGCTCAATGACCCAAATTGATTGGGCAGGGGAAGGGTTCGAAGGTACGAAGCTGGCTTACCTGGCGACGGGTGCCGGCTTTTTCTACGAGCGCCACCGCGCCTTTCAGGACTGTGCGGCCGCGGTTGAGCTGCTCTCACTATCGTTGCCAAAGGCGGCAATGCCCGCAATGAGCCGCTTGTTGGAGCGCGCGCGCCTTTCAAACTGGAGGATATGGGCCGACAATTCTCCATTCGGTCTGAAGGACGTGCTGAAAGCGCGGGGCTATCGGTGGAATGCCGAGGGCAGCCAGAGCCCACGCTCTTGGTACATCGATGTCGATGACGATGCGAAGGAGTCGGAACTCTCGTATTTGCGTACGGAGATTTACCGGCGTGAAGTTGATATAAAGACACGCAAAATTACCGCCTACGATAGGTTCTCCGACCGGTCATAAGGCAGAGCAAAAACAAGTCCGGGGGGCACTGTGCACATATCTAAACTTCAGCTCGTGAACTATCGCAATTTTCAGAGGGCAAACATCGTCTTCAGGAAAGGCATCAACACGATCATAGGGGAGAACGGGTCGGGAAAGACCAATCTCTTTCGGGCTATTCGGCTTCTTCTCGACGAAAGTATGCTGCGCTCTGCGCTGCGGCTAGAGGAGCGAGATTTTCATCGAGGTTTGGCCAACTGGCGTGGCCACTGGATTATTGTCAGTCTAGAATTCGACGAAGTCTCCGACGACGAGACGATACAAACCCTCTTCTTACATGGATCGGGGAATATCGAAGACGGAGCGATCGGTCGGGCAACCTACAATTTGATATTTCGGCCGAAGGCCGTGGTTCGCAGCCGACTGTCTCAGCTTGATGAGGGGGATAAAGCCGGCCTGGACGCCATTCTTTTGACCCTCACAACCGATGACTATGAGACCGTCCTTACCGGCAAAAGCACGGCCGATTTTACCGATCCCGCTGTTTACACCGCCCTGGTCGGTGATTTTGAAAACGTCAGATTCAGCGCGGATCTCGATCCACCAGAAATCGGCGGCAAGATCCCGGGCATTTTCTCGATAACGAGAGAAGTCTCTTTTACCTTCGTGCAGGCCTTGCGCGATGTCGTCGCCGACTTCCACAACAATAGAACGAACCCCCTGCTGACGTTGCTGAAGAGCAAGAGCGGGGAGATTAATCCCGCAGAGTTTGCGCCCATCACCACGCAGGTGAAGGGTCTCAACACAGCAATCGAGGGCCTCTCGGACGTAAGGGAGGTTCGCTCCGATATCCGCAAGACGATAAACGACACGGTCGGCGATACGTATTCGCCAACATCCCTCTCTATCCGCTCCGATCTATCTGACGAAGCGGATCGGCTCTTTCAATCCCTGAAACTGTTCGTTGGCGAATCTGAAGAGGGTTACGAGGGCGGGATCCAGGAGCTCAGTCTGGGCGGCGCCAATCTTATCTACCTGACCCTCAAGCTGCTTGAATTCAAATACCAGAGGGTCAAGCAGTCGATTGCAAACTTTCTGCTCATCGAAGAACCGGAAGCGCATATCCACACGCATATTCAGAAGACATTGTTCGACAAGCTCAATTATCCCAACACACAGGTGATTTACTCGACCCATTCGCCGCATATCTCCGAAGTCAGCAACGTCGAGAACATTAACATCCTCGGCCGGGTAGGCGGCCGATGCGAGGCATTTCAGCCTGCCACAAGGTTGACGCCTTTGGAGGTGGGAAACATCCAACGGTATCTCGATGCGGTTCGCAGCAACCTGCTTTTTGCCAAGAGCGTGATCTTAGTCGAAGGCGATGCCGAAGAACTCTTGATGCCGATCATCATCAAAAAGGTGCTGGGCGTCAGTCTGGACGAGCTTGGAGTGAGCCTGATCAATATCCGCAGCACCGGGTTCGAAAACGTCGCCGTTCTGTTCCATGATCAGCGCATCCGCAAGCGATGTAGTATTGTGACCGACCTCGATGCTGCTTTCATCGACACGGATCCGAATCCGGATGATGCTCCAGCATTGGCCACAGCTAAGAAGCGAGCTCTGGGATCGCAAAAAGCCGGCATTGCGAGGAAAGCTGGTCTCGGCGAGTTCACCAAAGACAATCCTTGGGTCAAGCCCTTCTTCGCCTCGCATACCTTTGAGGTCGACTTTGTTGCCGCCGGCAACGGTGCCAAGGTCGTCTCGGTGGTGAACGAAGTCTACAAAGACCCCGCAACGATCACGCTAGCCAAGGCAGAACTTGAATCAAATGACATCGCGGCATTTGGCTCGCGCGTTTTGACGATGGCTGGAAACGCTGGCAAAGGCTGGTTTGCCATTCGCGTCGGCAGGGTGATCGATCACCACACAATTATCCCGGACTATCTTCTAAAGGCACTTTTCTTCGCACAAGGTTCGCTCAGCCAGCCTGTGGCTTTCAATATTCTCAGCCATCGGATCGATCACATCGCGAAGAGTGACGGCGTTGATGCGGCCGCTGTCGCAACGTTCCGGGACAATCTCCAGGCATTCCGCGACGGGGGGCTGGACTTCCCAGGCGTTCGCGCTGCCATGCTGCAAGCTTTTCCGGCTGACGAGATCAACAACATTCTTGCCGGGGTGTGAATCGTGTTCGTCTGGAACAAAGGCGATCTTAACGACGAGCAGGAAGCTGCGGTCAACGAAGAGAAGAATGTCTTTCTGGTCGCGTGTCCGGGCAGCGGGAAAACGCGGGCGCTTACCTATAAGATTGCCAGCCAGCTGTCAAAACTCGAATCCGAAAAGCAATGGGTCGTGGCGATCACCTATACTCATCGAGCGGCGGATGAAATTCACGAACGCATCGAGAACCTTGGGGTCGACACTAGTCAGCTTTGGATCGGAACGATTCACTCGTTCTGCCTGGAGTGGATCCTGAAACCCTACGCCATCTATCACGATGCGTTGAAGTATGGGTTTCGGGTGATAAACTCGCACGATACGGAACGAATTCTGTCCGAGGTCTGTTCCCCCTATCGTTACCCGAACATCACCCATTGGGATTGCAATCACTACTACACTCCCGCGGGCCGTGTTCTGACGTGCCACGCCCCCAGGCGCGTAAACGTGGCCTCGGCGCTCGATCAGTATCACGCGCTGCTTCTGCAAAATCGCCAGATAGATTTCGAACTTATCCTGCACTTTGCGCACGAGCTGATCATAAGTCAGCCGACAATCAGCAAGCTCCTGAGTTCACTTTTCTCGTACATCCTGGTCGACGAGTATCAGGACACGAAAGAAATCCAGTACGCAATTCTCGCCTCGATCCTGAGGGCTGGCGGAGGCAAGGTCGGGGCCTTCATCGTTGGGGATCCAAACCAGGCGATCTACGGATCGCTTGGAGGATACGCAATTACTGCCGCTGAATTTAGCGAGATGGCGGGGGTCGATTTCAAAGAGATGGATCTGTCGCGCAATTATCGAAGTTCGGAGCGGATCGTTGGATATTTCGGCAACTACAATGTCTACGCCACGAAAATCTCCGCTGAGGGCAAGGATAGGCAATATGCCAGTCTGATATCGTTCGACCCGGTGACGGCCCGAGATGGTCTGGAAGAGGAGCTGGTCCGGCTGGTCCGATACAGTATTGAAACGGCGGGAATCGCGCCGAACGAGATTTGCATTCTCGCGCCTCAATGGGTCCATCTAGCCAGCATGACCAGGCGACTCGTCGCGGCCTTGCCGGAGTATGGGTTCGATGGACCGGGTATGGTGCCATTCGCGCGCGACATCGACAATTTTTGGTACAAGCTCTCGAAGATCGTCCTAACCCAAGCATCGCCTCACATGTATGTCCGCCGTTTTCGCTGGATTGGCGACGTGTTGGGCGCGTTGGGCGATGCCGGAGTAGACATTGGAAAGCTTACCCGAAAATCCCTGCTGAGGACGTGTAATTCAATCACGATTGGCGAGCAGGACGGGCTCGCTTATCTGGAACAGTTTTTTGACGCCTTGTTCGCCACTATCGGCGTTGATTTCAGGGCATTTCCGGCCCTGGCTGAGCATCATGATGCGTTTTTTGAGAGCTCGCGCGCTCGCATTCAACGACTTCAGACGGAAGGCGCGGAATATATCGGCGAGATTGCAACGTTCAAGCGGGTATTTGAAGGGCGGAAAGGCATCACTGTCTCGACGATCCACGGCGTAAAGGGAGCGGAGTACGACACTGTGATCAGTTATGCGCTGCTTGAGGGCATGGTGCCAAACTTTAACGACCCGACTCCCGCTGAGAGCGCCTGCAAGCTACTTTATGTCATCGGCTCCAGAGCAAGAAAAAACCTGCATTTGCTCTCCGAGCGCGGTCGGCAGCGGGGCGGCGGATGGGGAGAGTATCAACCGACGACCGTGCTTGCCGATTGCCAGTTTGCCTATGACAAGGTGCCATGACGTGCCGCACGGCTGTCGTCTCCGGTGCGAGCCCAGGCAGCCCCAGGTATCAACTCGATAAATTTGGTAAACACGTCTCGGAATGAGGTCCTGGTCGAGTCGTCTGTCAAAAGCGCGGGTTTGCGAGTTTGGCGAGCATACGCTCCTCTGCCTGAGCCCGAGAAATCGCCTGAGCAGACGACCCAAGGTATTGGCCTAAGAGCTCGATAGCATGCTTGGCATCCAGCCCTTCAAATGTTCCCAGCGCATGAGCAAGGTTGTATAGATCGCGACACTTGTCGCGCTGGAGCAGCGCTCGCAGTTTCGTCGCCAGGATTTCCTCTCGCGAGAATGTTGGCACATTGGTCTTGCCGGTGAACCAAGGGTCGAACTCGCGCTGATGCATGCAAGCCAAAGGCTAGGGAAGCTGGGCATGTCCGGATACACAAGCTGCCGCCAACGCCATCCGTGGAAGCAGTTGACATAGACGAGCTGATCTCGCAGCTTCTTCGCCAATGAAGCGTGAAATGACTGTCGTCATCGCAGGGCTGGAGACCGAGAGCGAGAAGATCCGCGCGCTGTTGCACGAAGGCTACATGCGGACGGAGGTCGCGGACTTCCTCAACATCCGGTACCAACACGTCCGCAAGGTGGCCGTCGACGCCGGCATCGAAGGCGGCCTCCAGCGCGGCCTCGTCGTTGTTCCCAAGTCAAAGCCTATCCCGAAGGTTCGCGCCGATGTCGCGATCGACGTGCTCGCGGACGCCGGATTCGAGCGTCTGGGTATGTGGGTGGCCGACGGCGCAGGCGGCATCGGGCTCGACACCTCCGCACCGCGTGACGCCGGCGTCTACGTGTTCGTGGTCGACGGTCTCATCAAGTACATCGGCGTGAGTCGGGCTGGCATCCGCAGCCGCATGTCAAACTACCGGCTCGGCCAGGCCGGACAAAAAACCAGCGCCCGCGTGAACCAGATCATCAACGAACACGTAACAGCCGGCACAGTCGTCGAGATCTACATCGCGATGCCCCCTGCGCTCGAGTGGAACGGCTTGCCGGTGATCACGGCCGCTGGGCTAGAAGCCGGGCTGATCAAAATGATCCAGCCACCGTGGAACAAGATGGGTGTGGAGAGTTAGATGGCTAGGCGGTGGCGACGCGTCGCTATGGATGCGGACATTATGGATTTCGGCGGCTCGGCTATCATCAGGATTTCGCGCGGGACGAACGGCGATCCCATGGCGAGCGTCGAACGCATGGAATGGTTCGAACCTGACGGCCATGAACACACAGGTTACGCGGATGCGGTGACGGACCGGCGACGGCCGGCAGCGGAGGTGCTCGCCGAATATCGAAAAACGACGGCTGTGGTTGCGGTCGAGAGCGAGGACTTGTGGGACGCGGCCTGGGGAGAATTGGACAGCGAGCATCGCTAGAGGACGTTCAAGCTTCCGCGAATGAAGGCATCAGCATGCCTTGGTTTGCGAGGTCGGGCTCAGTTCTCTTGGCGTGAGGCTTTCTTGGCGTACCAGGTGCGAGGTTCGGCTGCGTCGGTCCTGAGGCCGACGAACACCGCCGTGACACCTGTTGTTTCATCATACTCCTGCGTCGATCCGTATTTTGAAAACTTGATTGAGTAAACGAGCCGCTTGCCAAGCAGGGAAAGTGTGCGGTCGAGCCACGCGGGCGCGGCCCACAGAATCTCGCCGTCATTGTGATGGTCGACCTGCCGTTGCCCTGGAGCCGGCTCCCAATTGCCCCACACCTGACTTCTGAGCGCGAGGTATCCATCCCTATCGTACCATTCTCGGGCATCGGAATTGAGCCTTAACCCAAGCTGTTCGGTGAGCTCGATGCCAAGCCGCGGCCTTCCGGCAGGGCCTTGAGCCGCGATTTTGTCTCCGACGTCGATGCCAAGGCCATGGGCGTCCGGTGCCCAGACAAATGGAAAAAAGGGATTTGTATGGCTGCGCCGGCGCTCGTACCGGCCCTGGTCCCAGAACATTGGCAGCCAGAGTTCATGGTCGCTCAGCTTGGAAAACGCCTTGCATCTGCCGATGGATCCTCGGCGCGGCGACAGTGCAGATACGATGCGCACGTACACGCCGTCTGACGAGACCCAGCTCCCATAGATAGGAACGAGACCTTCAACCCTTTCGGTAACGAGTCCCAGACCCTGCAGCAGGGTGCCCTGGTCTTTAAGCGTTTCCTGCTGGCCAATCCTGCGGCCGAGCAGCTTCGCTTTCGCAGCGGCTGGGACTGTATCCTTTCGATCCGAAAGCCAGGATCCGTCCGCAAAGGTGATGTCGTAGCGATGTAGCCAGTCTGCCCAAGGTGAGCCATCATCTGCGTCATCGTAACGATGCTTCACAATCGGCAAAGTCGCGACAAGGGTGGTAGCCGCACTAAATAAGGCATGTCTTTGGATATGCTCCCGGTAGAACTCATACCGCTCGTCTCCGTCCCGGCCATATCGGTCGCGACCTGGGAAATAGTTCAGGCTCGTCGCCTTCGGCCATCGCTTCGTTATCTCTGCCGCGATAGCGTCGGTGACTGCCTCGTTTGCCAACCCGAAAAGCCTGGCCAGACGGGCAACCTCCGACTTGGCAAAGTCATAGTCGAATGAAAATCCCGACTTGGACTCCACGGCGGCGGGCCAGTCATCCCTCTCGATGAAGCCGTGTGAGGGTCCGTCTATCGCCTCCCTTAGCGCGTCGAGTTCCAGGTCCTGTGCCCCTTTGTCCCGAATGTGCTCCAGACATCTGGCGATATGGAGTTTATGCACCACATGGATGTCGGGCCGCATGGCAAGCGCCACTAACTTGGGTCGAAGATGGCGGAGCTTCACTGGATGGGAGAGAGTCGCTCGCGCCAAACCCATCAGGAACCATTGCTGGGAATTCTGAAACGATAGTCTGGTTTCCGGGGAAACCAGTGCCGCGACCTCGGTTTGATCAAAGCCGTCGAGAAGAACGTTGAACTCCTCGATTAGGCCCAGATCGGCCAACGTTCCCAGGCTTCTCGCCACTGCCCACCTGATATAGGCGTCGTCATCCCCGAGCAGATGCCAGATGATCCCGCCAATGAATTTTGCCTGGTTGTTTCCTGACTCGAATTCCTCTCGCCAAGCGCCCTCGCCAATCTCATCCGCCATCCGCGCCGACGATCCGGACAAGAGGGTCTCCAGTGCTTCCAGACTTGCCTTGGCGGAGGCCTCCCGGCAGAGACCGGTTGCCAGTTGAAGCCATTCATCGCCGTCAAGTTCGAGCTGCTCCCGGGCCACGGTGCGCAGAACCTGACCCAAGACGAACCCAGGGTCCTTGCAGAAGTTCGAAAGTGTGCTGATATGGCGGGTGACATTCGAGAATCTAAGATCAAAAAGCTCCGATCCTTTGTACTCGAATAGCTTCTCGACAACGTGCTTTGCACTTGTGCGCAGGTGAGCAACGGCTTCGTCCCATAAGGCGACGGACGCCACGATCAAATCGGTCGTGCGGTCAAACTCGAGTTCAGAGCACTCGCAAAGGGCGAGCACAAAGCTCAAACGGTCGTCAAACGGGCACTGCTCAACAAGGCCATCGAGAAAGCGCTTCCTCGCATAGTAGGGCAGCGACTTGTCGTCCGCGACTTTTCGTAAGGCTTCATCGATCGCGAGCGCGGAAGTCGGATCGCAGGCGTCGACGAGCTGGGCGATACGGCTATCGACTTCAGCGTCCGAGCTCTTGCCCCTTGCAACTGCCAGTACCGATCTCTCTTCAGAGCTGTTCCGGCTATTGAATTCGTCCTGCTTGCGTGCGTCGTCGGACTTGAGAAGTAACAGCGCCGCCCGATCTACTTCATCGAGGCTGCCGGGGAACCGGTCACCAGCCTTTAGAATACTCTCCCAGAGAGATGGCCAGGCGCCAAAGGGCCGTTCTGCCTTGAGTTTGTTGAGAATGGTCAGCAGGATTGGTCGCCGATCACCTGGCTCGGCGACACCAAGGAGGTCACCGAGGCCGTCGCCAACCTGCCACTCATGCCACCCGTGATCCTCGCAGATCGAAACAAGGACCGCGCCCCGTCGTGCGTCGAGAGCCCCATTCTTGGCAAGGAAGCACGCCAGTTGCGGCAGGCCGTACGAGTAGTCGGCAACGTCTTGATCGTCCCACCGCAAGAGTTTGTGTGCCGCCGCGAGCCCGATCGACTTCGCTGCCGCGCGCGCGAATAGTGGCCACCCAAATTTACCAGAGTCTTGATGCACCACCGTCTGGCACAGATTCATCATGCGCTGCGCCAGGTCCGGTCGAACGAACCCTCCCGGTTGGACAGAGGCATAGTGCAGCAGCGAGTAGATTCTGTCGTGGTCTTCGCCACCCATCTGGTCGAGCTGCGCTAGACCCTGGCGGTAGTAATGCCGCGCTTCTCCCAGACTCATTGGAACCAGCGACGAGGCGAGCTCGGCGTAGGATTCCCCTCGCTGCTCCACATTGTCATCTTTGCCAATGTGCTCGGCTATGTGGCGCGCGAACCGGCCGGCGAGATCGTGCAGATTAGAACGCTCAGCGAGAAGGCTCAGCACTCCAGTCTTCTGACCAATGAAAAAGCGGTCATTGGAAATCAGCTCGATCAGTGCTTGGGCATCGTCGGCCAGCACGTCGTCGGCATGCCTAAGCAAGAGTCGAGCGCACCCAATCCCAATTGTACGGGACAAGAAGTCCGTCGGGCGCTCGGCCATGCGATGCACATCGGTGCGGAGCCGTTCCTTCCAGATCGCGATGAAGCTACTGACACTTTTGGCCGAGACACCCGTCCTCGTCAGTACCGCATCCTCGATCGGCCCTATCAGCGCGAGCACGAGCCCGATGCCGCTGCCGATCCCGTCACGCTCCTGGTCGGTGAAACGCGACTTCGCACGTTGTTTGGCCCGACCGCGCCGGGCGTCTGGGGGCTGCGCCGCACGAAGCTGACCGAGGAAGGCAACCAGATCCTTTTGGCTCTCAATGGCCTTGGCCTGGCGCGTTACCTTTACCTCGGAGGGCAGAAGGTGGTGGTAGCGAACGCGCTTGCCGCCTGACCACGCCCGCACACAGGCTCGCAGGATAGGCCCCCATGCTTTCGAAGGCCCGTAGCGTTCCCTGTAGTCGTAACTTGACGGGCGCGCCGCGATCGACGAACTGAGAATGCGCCCAGCGGCTGCGCGAGAACTAAACAATAGCGCGGTCAAGGCGGCCTGGACTGCATCGTTCTCAATCGCCTGCCCAGGTTCATCCTCCACCTCGCTGATTGTCACCTCCAGTTGTTTGGGGGTAGGGGCAGCAGCTCGCGCGAGCAACTTCGCCTGTGCTGCGCTCAGCCGATTCTGTCTAGCCAATAGCGAGACCTTGAGCGCGAACGCGTTGCACTTCTCGCTCGATGCGAACCCTATGAAGTTGTCCAATACAACGCCGCTGTGGCGCTCGTACAGGTTCAGCAACTCTATAATCTCGCGGGACACCGACACGGAGAAGCTGCTGTCCCACCGTGACAGGTTGCGGTCGACGACACCGTATTCACCGGCGAGCACGCATTGAAAAAAGACCGCAGCGAGATCAGCGGCGGAAGGGGCCTGACGATCCCTGTTCCCCTCTTCTTGGGCCTGTTCCCAGTGCCATCTAATCCATCGGATCGTGCTCTCCCGTTGAATGAGCGCCTCTGCCTCTTCGCCAGCAAAACCATGCGCGACCGTCAGCCGTGCATTTCTGGCACCACGCCAGCCCGATCGGTCGTTGAACAGCCTGCGATAGGCGTCCGGGTCGCCCAGCATCGTCGCGAGCGCCGGCGAACGGCGAATAAATTGGTCACCCCGGACATTGGCCGCGGCAATTTGCGACAAGCGCATGGTCAGTCCCAATACGCGATCGATGTCGTTCGCGTTCACCGCAAGTCGAAAAGCAGCATTGAGTCTTGCGAGCGTCAGCCGCCGACGGCCAAAATCGGATTGTATTGTGGTCGGGAACTGGTTGGAATCCGCTAGCGCAAAAGCCCGATCGCTATCGTCGATGACGACGAGGAAGTGCGGAAGCGCCTCCGCGGCGTAGGCTGATGTGCTCTGCGCTCCTAGCAGCCGCTCGGCGATTGCCTGTTGTGCGGCCGTTTCACGCGAATATTGCTCTCGCACATAGGATTCGGTCGGCTCGTCGCGAAATATGGCACCGTGCGGGACGAGTTCCAGCATCGGCACCAAATCGCCTGCCGCCGTACTCACCTGAGACTTTGGCCACCCGAGCGCGGTCGCGAGCTCTTCCAAGGGGATGGGTGGGGGCAGAAGCGAGAGTGCAGCAAAGAACTCGACCACCTCGGCGTCCCGCCAACCAGCGATCCTCAGGTCGGCGAAGATCTTGTCGCATCGCTGCGCGATAATTTCTCGCACGGTAATCGGGGTTTTGGGCGCGTTGCCGCGCACATTGCTCTCCCAGGTTTGCACAAGGTAGTCGAGGACCCGTGCGTTGCGGCCCGATCGCGCCACGGCGGTTATGAATTCGATATTGGAGAGGGTCTTACGCCGGTCCTCGAGGAACTGGCGCGCCTCAGCCTCGGAGAACGGCCCCAACTCAAATGGCTCGACCTTTGTCCGACCCACGACATCGGGCATACGGTGCGTCCGCGCCGTGAGGAGCAATTTCACGCCTTCGAGTGCCTCGTTGTCGAGTGATGACAGCAGTAGTTTCGGAAAGGCATCCTGCTTTCGGTTGTCTGCCTCCAGCTGTGCGTTGTCGGCGGCGTCGATAACGATCAGAATCCCGCTCTTGTTGGATTGTTCCCTCACTGCCTTCGCGGCCTGAGCGAAGCGCTTACGCGCAGCCTTGACGAGGCCGATGCGGTCACTATCGCCGGGCAACAACGGATCACACAGGCCCCGCGAGGCCAACTCATTGGCAATCTGCACCAGTCCGACAGTGGGCAGATGCCGTGCCTGATCTTCCGACCGGTAGGCGCCGCCCCCGAAGCAGTCGAAAACGACGACTTCGAATTGCCTTGTCAGCCTTGCCGCCAAGCCTTGGATGAACACTGTCTTTCCAACACCACCCTCGGCGTGGACAAAGACCGGCAGCGTCGAATTTCTGACCAGCTCTCCTACGACGCGGAGCTCGGCGCGCTCGACAACGGCACCCACATCAATGAAGCGCGTATCGGCCGGGAACAGATCCTCTGGGTCGCAGTCCAGGGCATCGAGAACGTCCTCACGCCGAA
The DNA here is from genome assembly GCF_055811815.1 of Mesorhizobium sp. WSM4836. Lineage (NCBI taxonomy): Bacteria > Pseudomonadati > Pseudomonadota > Alphaproteobacteria > Hyphomicrobiales > Phyllobacteriaceae > Mesorhizobium > Mesorhizobium sp. WSM4836. Next base: position 40,142 of record NZ_JBVVQF010000026.1, on the reverse strand, counting down.
TAAGATTGTTGTTCTGTCCGCCCGGGCCAGCCTTTTTCAGGATGAGTTCCTGCAGGCCAAACAATCGCAATCTTGCAGGCCCGTCGGCTCCGCTGGACCAATCCGTCAGGATCCGGCGCAGGGTGTTGCTCTGTCCCGGCAGGCTCTTCTCACCCGCCCGGAAGTCGATTCTCGAGAACAGACGACGAGAATCTTCCACCTTGTGAGCCTTGCACAGCGACATCAGGTACCGGATTGGCTCAGCATCGGTGCTATCGGCTGACGTCCGCCCCACCTTCAGAGCCTCGATCGCCTCCCATAAGCCGTCTGAGAATTCAGCCGTCGTGACGAAGGAAAACGAAAGCTTCGCCTCGACCTCGTCGCGTGAGAATTTTTTCTCGTAGCCGACAAGGGTGCCGCAGAACTTCACGATGGTCTTTTTGAGATAGGACGCCGTAACCGGGGCCCCCTCTCCTTGTACTTGAACTGGACGGTCTCCTGCCTATCGCACGAGGCGAACTCGTTTCCCTCGCCGTAGTAGAGGACCAGGTCCGCTACATCTTCGGCCTCGGCACCGGGGTTCGCTGTTTCGGTTGACGAAATGCCTTCAACGGCAATTGCGAAGAGCCGGTCCTTAGGAAAAATCAGCTGCAGGGCACGCCGTGCGGCCCAACGTTCGTGGAACGTATGGCCGGCCCTCGAGGAGCGGACCTTGTCGATGCTGTCGTCTATTTTCGGCATTCTGCCCCAGTGAAAGGTCTAGACAAAGATGTTCCAGGAACGCAGACGGACTTGGAATAGCAAGTCTTGTTGATATGCGCTGCAATCAGCGCGGCCGACAAGCGCAGGATCGCGATATCCGCTCCACCATAGCCTGCCACTGCCGGAGGTGCTCAAGAATGGCCCCTCCGCGCAACATTTCGTCGATTAAGCCCCAAGAGCGGCGGAGACCTCGACGCTTCACCGTCCGCTGTTTGTTGCAAGACCGGTCGTGCCGGAGGATGTTCTGTGCTCGAAGCGAAACAATGGAAAACCAATGAGAAGCGCTTGAGCAAGCTGTGGCAACGAACGCTGATCGAGTGGAAGCGACCGGCCTCATATGTGTCGCCGCTCTCGACTTGGTTGCGTCCCGGACTAAACAAGAAGGGCATCCGCCATCTGCAGAAGCTCGGTGAAAAGGATCTGGCGTGGGATGATTCCGATTGGCTGAAGCTCACCCAGCGGGTGCTCGATGACGACGTCGATGACGTCACCGCTATCCTCTCGGACGCCTTGTCCTTCGCCCGAGTGAGGGCTTTCCATGGCTGCCGCACTGCCGATCCCGGGTCGTACCATCAAAACGGCCTTCGGCTTAACGATCCAAGCGTGCTCGCGGCAAATCTGAGGGCCTTGGTCTTCACCGAGGAAGGGCTGGCGTTCTATCAGCCGAATATTGACCGGATGATTGCCCAGTTCGAAAATCGCGACCGCGACAGCGGCCAGGTCCATCTCGCGCTCGACGACCGGACGCAGACAAATGATGCGGGGCACTACCTGCTCTATGGCAGCGAATGGATGCAATGCATCCTGGGCTTCGGCGCCCACAATGCGCTGCTGAAGTGGGGCTACCCGACCATTGTCCTGGTGGATCTCCCCCTCAACATGGTGACCTCCGGCACCCGGAACGAACTCGCCCGAGCGCTCCTGCAAGAGTGGACCCGGATCAAGGTCAATCGCCCGGATTGGGTGCCTGAGCGCGATTTCACATTCACCCTCGCCACGGCAATCCCTCCTGATCTCGTCGTCGGTCACGAACATCCCGCTTGGATCCGCGATCCCTACTACGGCGGCACCAGGAGGCAGAACGACAGGCTGGTCTGTCCATCCTGCAGCACCGGGGTCACTGCGGAATAGCCTTCCAAACGACCTTCCCCTCGGCCTCGTCTAGCCGGCAATGGGCAACGGTCCCAATGGTCACCTAGAATGGTCCGAGCGCCTGTATCGGACCCACCTTCACTATGAAAACGAAGCCGAAGTTGCCGAACAGGTTGACTCAGCGCTCGGATGCACCGCGGTTCGAGGATAGGTGATGCAATCCAGTGAGACCACTCAATGAGCGATGAATATCCCGGCGCGAACCGCACCGTTGCAGACGATGAGGCGCGTCAACTAATCATGGCTCAGATCGAGGCGCACAACGGTGGCCTTTTGGAAGTGCTGCGCAAATACGAGCGGGGCAACGCCATACGCGTCTGGCACGGCACTGTTCGTGCCATCGAGGAATTCATCAACGTCCCGTTGTTTGCGATCGACGATGACGATGTCGTTCAATGGTTGCTGTCGGTGAGGCTCGACGAGTCACTTCTTCGAAACCCCGCCCGGGTCTGGGTGCAAGTGAAGGCAGCTCTTGATATCCATGTCGATGGCGGAACGGTGGACCGCATATGTCAACTGATGGTTCAGCTGGCCGCCATCAGGTCAGGCTTCCTCATGCACGGTCAACGCAGTTTTGAGCCTGGCATCACGCTCGATACAGTCGGGAATGCCGTCGAATACCTGCAGTCCCGCCGTCGCCATTTTGTGGCCCTGCTTTACCTCATGCCCAGCGCCTGCCAGGGAACAGAAAAGCTGGTAGCCCTCGACACCCTTAACGTCTTTCTCCCCCATGTCGAGCACAGCTGCACCACGATCACCGGCCTCTATCTGCAGCTCGCGCTCATCGACGCACTTCCCGAATTCACCCTTCAGGTCGATGACACGGGCGCGCTCGGAAGCCATTGGCTACAGACGCTCGATGCGGGGTACCTCGATCCCGAACGCGCCTCAATCATGACCATAAATGAGCTTCGCCGCGACCAGATCGCTCCGGCCGAGCTCGAGGTCATCAATCCCAGGAAGGTGTTTTCCGCTGCAGAACTGCGGAACAGCGTCAAGCTGCTCAGCGCGACCTATGAAGCATTCGGATTGAAGGATTCGGACTTTGCGGCGATGGCTGCGGTGGTCACCAGCCTCTCGCGCCGGTGCCAGGATGACTACGTCATTGCCATCGGCAAGGACAAGCTACGGGCGCTCCTGACGTCCCAAGGCGGCATTGCTCCCAACGAGTTCCAGCGGCTGCTGGTAAACCGGTCGGCCAGCGACTACGCGCCCAATACCAATGCCTTCGAGCCTTTCATCGATGTGGGCAACGCCGTCGTCTCAAACGTCAATCTGCTGTCCCGCTTTCTCTACGCCTTCAAAAACATCCATCTAGGGAGCCGCCGGCGTTTCCAGATCCATGCCGGTTTCATCTTCGAGGACATGGTGAAACGAGACGTTGAGAGGCTCGGCCTTACCGTTACCGAAATCAAGCGGATCAATCGCAAGGAGTTCGACGTCGTAGCGACCCGTCACGACGTCATCTACAACCTCCAGTGCAAGAATAATTGGATCGACCTGGGCAAGGTCGAGTCAAACCGTGGCCTCTATGTCCGTTACAATCGCAAGCTTACCAACTACTACATTAGAGCCTTGGCTAAGGAGGAGCGGCGAGAACAGCTTCTCAAAGACAGGCTCGGGCTCGACAGAATCGAGCATCGCGTCATCAGCAGGTTCCCCGTGATCACGACTGATAGCCGGATCGTCAACTACAATCGGATCAGCGATTTGGCCGTGGTTCTTGGCAGCGCTTAGTGCGGGCACGGCTCGGGAAGAGCCTGGTCGAGCCCGTAAAGCCGATCTCAAGCGGCGACAGGTATTACACGCGTAAGCGGGCAAGACTTGTCGTCGCGGCCTTGATCGGCCAGGCCGTAGACATAACGCCACGGTCGCGATCGGTCGGCCGGTACGGCATACAGCCAGAACGCATCGCGCACCACACGTCAGGGGCGATGAAGCTCACCATGGTGGACCCGGCTTAGATCCACGCAGCGTGACGAAGAGCTTCAGGCCGGGCGATCTCGTCGACCCGACATTGACGGCGGAGCCGATTGATGTGAATACACCCGATATTAAATAGCTTGCATTCATATAAATTGTTGTGTATTTAAAAAAATGTAAATCTAAACTACGTTGGCGGAAGACATGAGCGATGCCGCTTAGCCTGACGAACGCCGAAGCCCGCGGCCGAACCTATGCCGCAGCCCGCATGTTGGCCGGGCTAGACCAAGCCGCGCTTGCAGCAGACGCTGGCGTGTCCGCGGCGACGGTTTCCAATGTGGAGCGAGGACGGGAAGGCCGGCCTGCAACACTTAAGGCTATCAGGAAGGCCCTGACACGCCAGGGCGTGCTTGTCGGCTTCAGTCCAATCAACGGACTTGCGTCCGTATCCATCTCGTTTGCCACCGATGACGAAGAGGAAGAGTGAGAGATGAGGTACTTCGGAGAATTCAACCGGGTCATCCGCGACAACATCCGCATCGCGGCGAGAATGTTGCGCAGGCTGGGGCTTAAGGCGCAAGTCCTGCCGCACAAGACCTCGCTCGTGATCGAGCGTCCGCGTGGCATGTCATGGTCCGATTTTACGGCGGCTGTAGCGGCTGTCCTTCAGCCCCGGCGCGGCTCGGTCATGCTGTCGAGCCAAGCTACCGGGAACACCTACATCTGCAACAATCGTGGCAATCGCCCGGGTCGCTTCATCCGCCAGTAGACGCTGACGTTGACGGCGCGCCAATCGACCACGCTGACCGAACGGGAGGACATATTGGCCATCACTGCCAAAGACGTCGAGGAACTGCATACCTACGCCGAGGGCGTCATGGGCCGCGCCGACCATCATGCCGGTGCGGTGAAGGGCATCGCGCTCGCCATCCTGGGCGGGATCATCTGGCGCGGCGAACCCGATTCCATCCGAATTCGCAGCTTCGCCGGCACCCCCGCCAATATGCTCTGGGCCAAGATCGGCGGGAATACCTACGTGTTTGCCTACAACCACGAGACAGAGAAGATCGAGATCAGAGACCGCACCCAGACTGGCGCCGTCCTTCATAGTTTCGACAACGGCACGCCTGTCGCTGACGTCGAATCCGCCTTCAGGGCCTTGTGACCATGTTGGTTGCCCGCGCACAACTCGATTTCATCAAGACCCTCGTCGCGCAGTTCGAGCGGTCGAGCAATATCATGCAGCCCATCATCGTGTTCCAGTCGCAGTACATCGCCATCATCACCCTTCTGAGGTCCGTCGGGCATGTCTTCGAGAAGGTCGACTGCAACACCCCCAAACGCAAAACATGGGCCGATGCCAAGTGGAAAGAGTGGAAACGGGCTCCGATCTTCGAAACTTTCATTGAACCCACGCGCAACGACTTGGTCAAGCAGTTCAAAGGCGGCCTTGAGCTACGCGATGACGCCTTCGAGTCGCCGGCCGTTGTGGCTGATCCTTCGATGCCCGATATGGTATCGATTGTGACGACCATGGATGCCCGGAGGCTCAGGAACGCCGAGGGCCGTCTCGTGATGCCGGACATTCACGAGGCGATCGCATTTTGGAACCTCCGCCTCCTTGATGCCGAGGCGGTTTTCCAAGAGCCGCTCAACTAGCCGCTGTCACAAGTCGCTTTGAGGAATCCAACATGTCGGGCGAAGAACGCGCGCAAACACCGATGACGCTGACGCAACGGCTCAGCGCCATCGAGAAGCTGGAGACAGAGCTCGTCGAAAAGGCGCATGCCATCCTTCCGAAGGGTGCAGTCAACGTCGTGGATTTCTTCATCCTCGGTGCCACGCAGCGCACGCTTTCGCAGTCGACCGCCTTCCGGACCTTGATCAAGGCGCGCAACTTTCCTTCGGCAACGGTCCTCCTGCGTACGCAGATCGATACCGCCATGCGGATCAATGGCCTCAGGATGATGAGCAACGTCGACGAGGATGTTCAGCGGATCTTCAAGGGCGAACGCACCTTCGACCGCCTGATGTCGCGTCCCGTCGTCCCGGGCGGTAAGGCCGAGCGCCTCACCGATGCCTTCCTCAAGAAGAAACTCGCCGAGGATAATCCCTGGATCGAGCCGCTCTACGAGCAGACGTCCGACTTCGTTCACCTCAGCTTTCGCCATCTGTTTACAGCGATCACCGAGACCGATGCGGCAACACAGATGGCGACTATGGCGATCAGCGGCACCGATCCCAAGCAGGATGAGAGCGTGTACTACGAAGTGTGCGATGCATTCTTCCGCGTCTCTCGACTGACCTCCATGACCATTCTCGCCGTGATGATGGCTAGGCATCAGGGGGAGAGGGTCATGGCCGCCGGCGCCGCGCTGGAAGCCAACGGGAATGAGTGACGCTCGACGCCCGACGATCGAACTCGATCGGCCCGAGGCGTGGCCCTCCGATCTCCTTGACGTGCTCACTTCCAATCGCGATGCGCTCCGCTCGCGTGAGAGGGGTCCGTTGAGTGACCGTTTCGATGCTGCGGTCTACGCGGTGGTTGAGGCGTTGCAGCCTTACAGCGTCGTCGGTTGGCATTGCACGCGTCTCGCCGATCACGAGATCGAAGACATCAGAGCCGACGGCATGGCACTGCTCGATGTCGATCTCGTGTCCCGTCGAATCGATGCGGCAATCCGGCACGAACTGATCTCGTCGAACCATGGCGAGCGCCTAAAGGCAGTCAACCAAGCCGCTGAGCGACACCGTGCTGGTATGCTGTGGTTCTGCTTCTTCATCCCAGCTCGCGCGGGCGAGGGTGGTATCGGAGATCTTGTCCGCTATTGGGGTGGCGAAGCGGTCTACAATTCGCATGACCGTCACCCGGAAATGGGCAAGGTCATCGCGGGGATCGGGCGGCCCGCAATCGTCGAAGCGGAAATCCCCATCGCGTGGTGTGGTCGCAATCGCGGCCTGCGGCTGGCGATGAACATTGGGCAAAGATACATCATCGCCCAGGGAACGCGGAGTCCGAACTCGATCGATGTCGAAGACAACATCAAGTGGCCGCTCCCTGCAGAGTTGGTCCGGGCGGTACATGTCTTCCCATCCCCCGAATTCCTGCAGCTGTCTGGCTGCTTGGATTGGCATCATCCTCTCTGATCTGATGGCTCGGCGATGAGCGATCCAGCCCGGAACGGACGCAGCAGCTCTCCCTGCGGCTTGGTGAGATAGAGCCAGGCGGCCAAGTACGCAGCTGCAGCACGACCACCTATCGTCAGCCGCGACATTTTGGGGTCAGAATATGCCCTCGTGGTCCAGCCCCGCGGGTTACTCCCCCGGCAGGGCAAGGTGCCGCTCGCCATCACCACGGTAGATAGCCGCCGTGTGCGCCGGCAGGTTCAGATGAGCGTGCGAGGGCGCATCTCGATGGCAAACCAACTGACCGGCAGGCTCGCAATAGGCCTCCCCATTTGCTTACCCTTTCGGTTGAGCGGGGCGCCTGGCCGCCGCCATTGCATCGCGGAACGCGAGCGTCACGGAATCCCGTCCCTGATCGCTCCTCTGTCCTCTCTCCGTTAGGACGGCTCTCATCTCATTGGTAGTGGTCAGGATATTGGACATCGAACTGGCGTGCGCGATTGCTGGTTCGCTTCCCACGAATTTCATGTCCTTTTGCAACAAATAGCCTTGGTAACGATACACTTGCGCCACGATATCGCCAGCGCTGCCGTTGTTAACAGCATCCACGCCCTCGAACTCGATCGGCTCGTCGAGATTGCGGATGGGAAGAACTCTCCCATCGAGTTGCCGGAAGAGGATTCCCGCTCCACGTGCCGGGTCGGACATATGCCCAATGTGATAGCTTTCGTTCTGCCGAAGCGGCCCAAAGAACTGACCATCCTCGCCGCGTTGAGCAATCGGCTGGATGACGCGAACGGCCGCCTTTAGGAGAGGGTAGTTCACAATCGGGTGCGCAATTTTGCGCGTCTTCGCATAACCCCGAAACGCCACACGCCCGGCGAGTTCTCCATCGACGTACCGGTCGATCTGCTCTGGATGCCAAAAGCCGCAGCCATCAGAGAAGGCATAGTCGCTCGACGCGTTGAACAGGATAATGTCGTTTACCCTGAGCGCAAAGCAGCTCGGCTGGTGCTGGAAAATCAAGCTCTCTATGCCGAACGCATTCAGCCCTCTCCCTTGCCCATCAAGAGTGTAGAGGTAGAGCAGGCGATCCTTCGTACCGATCCGGTTACCAACGTGCAGGTGAGGGTCGATGGCCTCCATTGCCTTCTGCAGAATCAGCTGGTTCAGCCAAAGGCAGACACGAACCTTGTCGAGCCAATCGAGAAGCAAGAAATATTGGCGCGATGTGAGGGGCTGCCGCTCCAGCAGCACCAGCAAAATTGGCTTAACCGCGCTTTCCAGTGTGCTGTATTCCACATTGCAAACCTCGCAGGCAGGCATGACCAGAGCGGACCAGGCGAACTTGATTGGTTCACCCGATTGCGGTTCGAAAGCCATCGTCACGACTCGACTTGGGTCACCCGTCAGTTTGAGTAGCCATTTGGGAAGGATATGCTCCCGATTTTTGTTCGCTGCCGCTTGGCCGCAGAAAACACAATGTCGCCTTTTCAAACTCAATTGCCACCTCGTGTTCCGACTTTCTGGTCCTGGCCGCCTCGGCTGGCGCCGGTAGCGCAAGACGGCGTGCTTGCGCCGCATCTCTACCAAAAAGAGCTCAATTTCGAGGTTGCCTAAAAACCAGACATTTCGGATTTCGATCACGCGGCGGCATGCTGCAAGACCTCGTCAACACCATGGCTTGAAAGCCCTACCCCAACGTTGAGGCGTCGTTGCACACTGTGGGTGCAGCAGATCCATCATTCGGCGTCACGAAACCGCGCTTTGAACTGTTCCAGCCAAGCATTAGCCATCGACGAATAGGCTTCGCCATCGCCTGTCGCAGCTTTTAGTTCGGCCAACGTGCGATCTCGCAATAGTCTTAGTTTCGATGCAATGCCTTCCGCCGGAGTGCCAACAAGGGCAGTGGCCACAGGCAGCGCCTCCAAATCCTCAATTGAGCCTGCGAGTTCAAGTACCAAATCACCAAGGAATTCAAGCCGTCTTAACAAACGGGTCCGATCTTGAACCAGCTTCAGTCGATTAAGGCCGTATATCTGAATCGATGTCGCGCCGCGCACTTTCTGACCGGCGTCACCCTTAGGCACGATTAGCCCAGCAGGGTGCGCCGGATCGAAGCTGTACATAAGGCTGGCCTTGGGATCGTCGCGGCAGGGGTCGATCAACAGAGCGTGTTCACCGGTAAAATCGGTTGCCTGATAGACCGCGCGCGCGCCAATCGCCGCCAGTGGAAAACTGTCCTTCTTTCCGGCTTGGCCAGCAACCGGTTTGGCATTTGCGGCTGAAGCAGCGAGACTTTCCGAGACGACAAATAGCTTCTGTCCTCTTCGCCTATTGCAATCGATACAGCTTGGAAGAAGGTTCTCCCAGTCCATCGCTATCCACCAATAGCCGCCATGCGCCTCGTCTTCTGCAACGGCGCCTTTGGGTCGGTAGTGCTCAACATCGACTGGCGCGGATGCAGCGTATGAGGTTTCGCAATACGCACATTTGCCGTGGAATAGCGCCTCGAGCGCCGCCTGGACATCGGCTCTCTTGTAGACGCGATACTTGAATGCCTTCTTTTCGGGGTCGGGATTATCCCGATGCGCTCTGGCGGCCTCCAATTCCTCCTCTCCCGCCGCACCCGGGAGCAGCGATTTCGGGGTGTCGACCGCTGATCTTTTGACGCGCCGCACGATCAGAGCGCCTCGAGCGCCGCGAGGATTTCGGCCTTGGCTTTGTCGCGCAATCGTTTGAGCGTCACGCTGCTGGCAATGCGTCGACGCTGGAGGTATTCCGCGACCGCCTCCTGCACTATTCGGTGAACTTCGCTTGAGCCGACCGGGATCGCTGTAGCTATGTCGGTTTCGAACTGCCGAAGGATCTGTTGGTCGCTATCGGTAAGCCGTTCACCTTCAGCTTTCGCCCTGATGAGATCTCCGATTTGCGCGAGCCGACGGTCCGATGCGGCATCGTCGCTGGACAGAAGTTGGAAGAAATCGGAAGTCAGCAACTGATCGATCCTTAGATCTGCGACGGACGGTAGTCCCTCTACCTTTTCCACAACGATTGGCATCTGGGTTTCGCGGCTGCTGTCAGCGGCGGCCACGCGTTGCAGTACGACCACCTCTCCTTCGCCCATGCCTCGCAGGCAAAGCGGATCGTGGGTCGTGACTATGAACGACATGCCGGGGAGTGCTGCACGCAGGCTAGTCATGACTTGAACCTTCCAACGCGGATGAAGATGCGCCTCGATTTCGTCGATCAGCGCAACGCCCTGAGCTGTCTGGAAACTCTCGAACCCCTCATAGACTTGTGGGTCGAGCAAGCCACGCATGATATCGCACAGCATCGCCAGCATCGACCGATAGCCTGACGAAACCGACTGCAGCGGGGCGCGGCTATAGCGGACCTGGCCGTTCGGTTCGGTGATTGAAGTGACCATGCGCAGTTGGCGCGTACCGCGCTCGCGCTGGATAACGTCGAAATCGCCCTCGATCGACAAAAGATCGCGCAGCGTTCGAATGACCATGTTGAAGCGATCTTGCGGCAGCGATTTCAACCAGGGCTCGGGGTTGGACAGTGTACTGCCATCAAACAGATTTCGGATATGCTTGTGTGGGGCCGGCCGCCTGCTGGCCGTGTGGAAGCGTCGGAACGCGCCATAGGCGAACACCGGCACCTGCTGGTTTCCGAGCTCGCTGCGCACGACAGCGGCTCCCTGTTCTATCGCCAGACTAACGGATTGCCCGGTCGCGAGCGCGACCTGGACCCTGGCGTGCCTTTGGCCGCCGCGCGTGCGCTCCTGACCAAGTTGTGTGGGGTCGAGCACAAAACGCGACCATAAAATATCAAGTGCGGTGCGCGCGGCCGGCGTGGTGACCGCAAGTGCGATCGCCTCGAGGATCGAGCTTTTACCGGTCGCATTCTCGCCGAGAATGATGAGCGATGGTGCCCGCCGATAGGACATACCCCCAGGTGTCTCGACCGGTTTTGCGAAACTCAGTTCGAGCTGCTCTATCGCCTTGAAATTGGTGATTTGGACAGAAGCAATCGGTGCCCGGACAGAATAGACTGATTCGACCGTCCAACGACCGGCACGCAGGCCATTGTCTTCCCGCGCGATCGCTTCGAGCGCGGATTCGAGACGTTGCTCGGCGTCGGGCTCACTGGCCATCCTGAGAAAGAACGCGCGGATCTGCGTTCGCGAGCTGCGCACACGCACGCCGCTCGAACCGCCGATCCAGCGCGCGAGCCGGCGCAGCAAGAGGAACCAGGTGCCGCCGAATTCCGTTGCTGCGAAGTCGAACAGCTCCTGCCAGTCCGGATGCTCCCTTTGCAGGTCAGGTGAAGCAATAAGCCGGGTCAACCGACCGATCAGCATCTGGTAGGCGTGGTAGCGCTGGTTGCGACGATCAGAGCGGTTCAGATTAAAGACGAGGACCGTAGTCTCGCCCTTTTTCGATTCGCCGATCAATTCGCCGTCGAGTTTGGGCAAAAGATGCTTTTCGAACTCACGATCGCGGCACGGATCGAGCAGCAATATATCTTCCTTGGGCGGAAAGGATGGCCACAATCCGTTGGCATTCTTGACATAGGTGTCGATCTGCCGAAGCACCGGGACAGGCGCGCGAGAAGCAACGACTGGAAATTGCGGCTCTGGCGGAATACAGCCCGTGCAGATCGGGTAGAGGTTCTGCCAGGCATCGACGAGCCAGAGATAGTAGAGATGTGCATCACTCGACGAGGGCAGCGGCAGCGCATTTCCCGCTGGGCGGAAGCGATGGACGAGAAGCTTGTCGCTCGCTTCGCAAAAGGCGCAGCGACCCCCAGTCAACGCGCTCACCGCGTCGACGACCTGTTCGTCGTTCGCCGGTATGCTTGGTGCAGGCACGCTCGTCTGGGAGCGACGCTGTCGTTCGAGCGCCCAAAACTCGCGCATCCGTCGCCGCGCGTCCTCGGCTACTTGAGAGCGCAGGATCAGAGGGGCTTGTTCGGGGCGGTCAATTCTCTGCATTTGCCAACCCGCCAATTGAGCGATCCGAAGAAGGCATCGCCTCGAACTGCCGGACGCGATCGACAACTTGCGAAAGCGTCCAGGAATGCAGATCACCATCAGTGATTGCGTGTTGAAAGGCGCGAGCGCGTATATAATCGCGATAGCGCGGCTCGGGATGAAGCTCGGCGATCTCGAGAATCGCCCGGTAAGTCAGCTCGCCGGGAATTTCCGTCAGCATCGCTAATAGACGCTCGCGCGCATCTTGCGCGTCGTCACGAAGTGTCGGCGAATAGACCCCCTTTCCGGCTCGATCGATGTCATCGGCGACCGGGACGACGCGGTGCATGACCAGATAAAGGTCCTTTAAGTAGGTCGGGGCGCGAAAATTCCCGAAGATGGGGCTATTTTCACGGCGGCCGCCGAGCAGCCCGACGACGAATTCAAGCGCAAACTGCGTCCGGTCTGCAAGGGTGCCAGATGCCAAAAGCTTGGCGAGCGCAGCAATCGCCGGCGCCGGTTCGCAGTCCGCCCACACCGCGTACCAGGTTGGTTGCTGGCTCTCCGGAACCGTGACGTCGCCGATCTTGCGGCGAGCGAGCGCCGCCAACTCAGAAGGCGTGGCCCCACCGCCGACGATGATGGTACGGCAGTAGCGAAGGCAGTCCTGGTTCGGCGGATGATGGTTCTCAAGCCAGTTATACAGCAGCGGCCCGATTTCAGTGTGAAGCCAGGAGCCATAGTACACCAGGTCGCTCAGGACATAATGAAGCGGCTCGTCGGCGGGGCTGTTCGCAAGCTCCCATTCGACCTCCTTCCAGATGAAAGCGCGGCCGACCTTGGGCCAGGCACGGTAGAGTGCTTCGAACCAGCGCGGGAAACCGTTGAGCTCCCATATGGCATAGCGAAATGCACGGCGAGCGTTGCGCAGCTCGAGTTTCGGCTTCGAATCGTCGCCAAGTTCGATGTCGAGGCCAGCCATGGCAAATATGAGAGCATACGGGATCGAAGTGGTGTTGCTACCTTCTGATCGCAGGCCGGGCTTATATGCGCGCCATTGGGCAACAGCTGCATCGCGATAAGCCTCGGCCACCTCGGGGCCAAGCTCTGGGATCAGAGATTGCCAGTCTGCTCCGCGGGCCCGGCTTCCGCTCATGCCGTCGCCCTCGATCATCCGCAGCAGATTATATTGACCATTGCTCAGCTTCCCTGGCCTTACGCCGGGCGGAGCACGAATGATTTCGGGATCGGCGATGACCTCGGCCACGAAACGAGCCCTGTTGCTTGCTAGCGTCCGGTCGCGGTTCTCGCGCTCGATGCGATATTTACGCTCTTCCTCCTGGTGGCTGCGTGATTTTTCCGAAATCGGTGGGTTGAGCCTTGCCTCGAGCGCCGCCTCAAGCACCGGATCGCCGGCCACCGCGTCTCGGAGTTGGCCGAGCCAGACAGGAGGGCGACCATTCTGTTCATAGGTCCGGAACGTGCGCGAAAGTGCCACAAGACGGTCATCGGCGAGATCGCGTTGCCTGATCCACGCAAGTGTTCGCGCAAAACTCGAGGCATCGAAAAGCCAGAAATGACCCACCCAGCTGATCGGCCAGTCATCGTCAAGCACCCCGCCGGTAGCCGTCTCGGCGGCACGATACTCAATGACGGTCCACCAAAAGAGGCTATCATTCAGTTCGGCCCACGCCGGAACGAGCTCGCCAACCGAGGATTTGCGATCCTGGTAGATGTCTGAATGCCAGAAGCGCAAGGCAGGCGCAGCGGCAAGTATGGCGAGCGATGGTTGCGCCAGGGCGGCTGGCGACCTCGCAACTGTGAGGCGCTCGATGCCGTACAGCGCCGGGCCCATCAGCCACCGACATTCCTTTGATACTCGGCATTCGCCGCGTTCAATATGCGGTTCGCGCGAGAGGAACAGCTGAAAGCCGGCGACGAGTGACGCAAGTGGCCCACTGTCTGGTTCGCCAGGATCGAGAGGAAGGCGGCCCACGAAGCTGTTAAGCCCTTGGGTAAGCCCGGTAACCTCGAATTCTGTCCGAGCTTCGAGCCGTTCGATTGACGCGAGCAGAAGTCGAACCGTAACGGCGTCTGCCGGCGCATGGACGGCGAATTCCGCCAGCAGCCGGCGGGGCAACGTCTCCTCATTTGCGTTGACCTCCCGCCACAGCCGATACAGTTGCTTGGCTGTCCCGACCCTTGCCACCGCGCGGATCGAAACGAGGCGGGAATAAATGCCACGCGCCGGATCGGACGCGATCTTGGCCAGGGCATCGACACATCCAGCCATCTCGCCCTGCCATGCAAGACGGCCCAGTACGAAGAGCGCATCATCATTGGTTCTATGTCGATCGATCAGTGCGAGCACCTGATCTTCGAGATCGCGCTGGGCAATTCGCGCTATTGCGCTATTGTCCAATCCCCGCAGGCTGGAGGTCGGCGCGATCACCTGATCGATCAACGTCGCAAGCAACTTTTGGCGGACCGCAAGCGGCAGCAGGGCAGCATCGCCTCCTTCGATCGCGATTTCAGGGTTCGTTGCCAAGACGCGGTCGCGTGTTACGCTGTCGAACAGAATGAGCCAAGGAAGAAGCGGTCGTAGTCTCGGCGGCAAGATGTCCTCACCATACTGAGTGCGGTAAAGAAGCACGTCAAAGTGCCCCCGACCACCCACGCGGCCAAACAGGTCAGCCGCCCATTCGGCGGCTAACAATTCGCGGACTTCACGATGTCGGAAGCGGACTTCACCGTAGATTGGGTCACCGAATACGCCGGTCGTCAGTAGCGCTTCGATTTCCGGCTTTTCCCAACTTGGCAGCAGGGCTTCGGCGTCGAGCGCCCCTGTTGCGGTTGACCTTGGCAGCCGGATATTGGGGACGCCGGTCAGTATCGCGGCGATCGCGATAAGGCGGATGGCGCTGGAGGCTCGTTCGAAATTGAGCGCCGGCGCACCGACTGCGGCCCAGTCACGCAAGAACTGCCGACGGACCCCGCCTTGCAGGATCGCCAGCCGACTGGCGAGGGCTCCGGTCTCGAGCCATGTCGCAATGAGATCCTGGAGGTCGAAGGGCAAGCGCGCTAACGGCAGCAGGCCCCCGCGTTCGAGCGTGTCGAGGAAGGCATCGATGTTGCCGACCCCCAGATACGCAGCGAACTGGCGAATGTCGGCCTCGTCGAGCGCCGCGAGGATGTAGAGGTGGAAGGCCGGTGGATTTGGTGTGTCACCGGACTTGCTTTGAGTCTCGACCTTCAGCGCTTTTTCGTCAGTTTGACTGGCCTCACCGGTGTCCTCTTGGCGCTGTGCCTCAAACGGCAGAACTTCATCGATGAGCGCACGATCAACGACGGCTCGCCAGGCATAGGGTCGGCTCGATATGTAAATGTGTGCGCGATGGCGCGCGTTGCGGATTCTCGCCGCGAATGCGCGTATGGCGACCTCGAACGCGCGCTGCTCCGACAGTCGTATCTCGTCGACGGAATCGAGGAAAAACCAAGCCTCGCCGGAGTCGACAAGCCAGGCATTGAATGCCTCCTCGGTTCCAACCTCGAAGGCTTTTCCAAAAGTCTCGTCAATATCTTCGATGCGAATGAAGAACGCGGGTTTGCCGTCGGCCGCAAGGCGCTCGGCCGACGCCCTCAGTTCATGGGTTTTGCCAGCACCGGCATCGGCGAGGATGACAACTCGGTATTGACCGACAAGGCTATCCCAGCCGCTACGATCACCTTGTCCAAGGCTTGGCAAAACCTCGTCGAGTGGCACGTCGTCGCGTTGGTAAGGCTCGGGGATAATCGTGAATTTGCGCGTTAACGGGACAGACCGCATTATCGGGCGATTTCCGCATCTATTGTCGGTTGCTCATCATCAACGTGGATGCGCGCTTCGAACCAAGCAGGAGAGAACCTGAATCGCATGTTACCTCCAAAAGCCATTTGTGGCGTCTTCTGATGACGAGACGACGGAAAATTTGATGTTTGGCACCGCGATCTTAGGGAGCAACTATTCGACTAAAGTCAAGTTTGCCTGAGCAAGATCATCTGCATAGCTGCGGTTGGTCGGCGAAAGGTAAACATCTGCAATGGCGCAACGTGGTCATTGCAACAGATCCTTAATTAACAGTGGTCGATCGGCAGACAAAATCGCCTCGATGTGAATCAATCCTTCGCATTGCGTTCTCGTCTCAGTGGCACTTCCGAGTAGACCGGCCATGAACATGGCGGCTTTCCGATCGCGTTTCCGAAAGCTCGGTCCGCTGCCTGCCCTATCGTCGCCATCAATAGTACTCGCCGGAGCGGCGGAACGGAGCCAGGGATAAACGCACATGTTCGCCTTTTGTGCTTCGAAAGTCGCATAATTCGAAAGTCGCTGTGACGTCCGGAATTATTTGGCCTTTCACGGGGTTTACCAGTCCGGAATTATGGGTCGCTTGTGGGTGGCCTATGCGATTGAAAACAGGAGTGTTTTCTGGCTGAAGGTAGGAGTTTCCGATCCAAAGATCGAGTTTACCAATGGCCTCAATGACAGTTAATTCTGGATTGGCATTAAGTTATTGGATTTGCGTGAATATAGCCGCCCTTATTGGTAAACCCGCTCACGGTCGACAACGGATTGGTCAACCCAAGACGACAGGATTGGTAAACCGAAGCAGCCCTTTCGACCAAGGTCCAGCCGTGCGCCTTCAGGCGCGCCTTGCAGGCTGCGTGGCGATGCCAGGTGCGATTGTCACGACAGATATAACTCCAGCTGTTACTCGGTGGTTCTGTTCTGCCGCTAGGGAATAGCGCACGATGTCGAGGAAAGAGTACGTGCCACTCAACCTGCTCGCCAAGTTGGCAGGAATCTCTCGACAGGCAATTTGGAAGGCCTGCCTGCGCGGCAACTGGCGAGGGCACTCGCTGGAGGTGCGCGTCATTCAACCGACGCGGGAGGATCGGCGCCGAACACAAGGTTGAGGGAGCCGACGCATACGAAGCGATTGTTATCCACGGTGAGAACACCTCCCTTCGCGCGCTTTGGCACCTCCTCCATAGCTGCGCTGCCGTTACCAACGGCGTTGGCAGCATTGTCTTTCCCGAATCGAGACCACGCTTCGTGTCATGTCGTGCGGCAGCGATGCGCTCAAGCTTTTGCACGAGCGCGGAAACGACTTCGGAAGATCGGCTTAATTCCGGACACGCCAGATAATTCTGAACGGCACAGTGGTATGCCGTCCAGAATTATCTGTCGTTGGTGAGACTTCAAGAAAGCGCCGGCTTTTCCGGTTGGCACAAGCGTTGCAGAGCTATTTGCGAGAACATTTCACCTAATGGATGGGAACGCATGAATTGCTGCAAAAAGCTGCCTGACATCGGCCGCCGTCAATCTCTAAGGGGAGGAACGTTTGCCGATGCAGGAATGGCCATAGCTGTGGCACTGCCTGCGCAGACTCAGACAAAGTCTGCACCGGGGCTGGCACTCATCGAATACAACAGGCTGAAGCCGAACGAACCCTCGACGTCAGTTACCAGACGGTGCGGGACCGGACGGCGACATTGTCGGATTCTCGACCACGTGCCCGCACAAGGGATTCCCATTGAACTACAACGGCGACGACCACTCCTTCAATTATTCCGGCCAATACTCACATTTTGACGCTGATGCCGGAGGGCAGCAGATCTGGGGACAGTCGACGGCCAATATTCCCCAATACGCGCGCTGCACGTCTGAACTCTACGCCGAGGGGGTCGACGAGCTCCTTTACGGCCGGCTGAGCAACGTACTTCAAGAGAGGATTGGATCATGACTTATAAACATATCGACCGCCTGCCGTATCTCCAATCGGGGAATGCTTGCGTGAAATATCTGTTCGTCGGTGCCACAGTGGTTTTGGCGTTACTGCCTCCGGTCGCGCGGACCCAGGATATCGAGGCCGGAAAGACAGTCTTCAAAAAGTGTGCCGCCTGCCACAGCGCTGATACCGAAGCGAACAAAGTCGGGCCAACCTTGAAAGGCGTCGTGGGCCGGACAGCGGGGACCGTCCTTGGCTATTCTTATTCGAAAGCCATGAAGGATGTGGGCTCTGCGGGCCTCGTATGGGATGAGCCGAACCTGATGGAATATCTGGCAAATCCCAAGGCGAAAGTGCCGGCGAACAAAATGGGGTTCCCTGGTCTCCAGAATCCCGAGGACGTCAAAAACGTCATCGCCTATCTCAAGAGCGTGTCAGGTTAGAAACCTTTGGCCGTTGCCTTTCGAGAACAACGCAAAGGAGAGAGCGATCGAATTTCACGCCGCCAAACCTGGTTTGAAAGCCGACTGTTCTGCCGGGCAGAGTGGCGAAGCTATCCCGTTCGAGACGGCGGTAGCCAAAGCCATCGCGCTCGCCAAACCTGTTCGACATAGGGAAACGGTCTCGCTCGTCGGTGCATTGGGGAGGGTTTGCGCGGCCGATATATGCTCGCCTATTTCGCTGCCTCCGTTCGATAATTCGGCCATGGACGGATTTGCCGTTCGAACGGCGGATTTCGATGGGGAAGGGCCTTGGATTTTTTGTGTCGCTGAACGGGTGGTCGCCGGCGATGTACGCGTTCTTGAGAACCTCGACCCCCGAACTGCACCCAGGATATTCACGGGAGCACCCGTTCCGTGGACCTTCGACGCCGTGGTCATGCAAGAGGGCTGCGAGCGAATTGGCGACACCGTCACGGTATATGAGCGGCCCCGTCGTGGCCATCACATCCGTTTTGCTGGCGAGGACGTCAGCGCTGACTCGGAACTGATAAGGCGGGGCAAGGGCCTCTCCGCCAGGGATCTAACCTTGTTGGCAGCGGCGGGGATCGTCGACGTCCAGGTGCTTCGAAAAATCCGGATAGGACTGCTCTCGACAGGAACCGAATTGAAAGAACCGGGTGAACCCCTTGAGCACGGTCAGATTTACAATTCCAATCAGATCATGCTGAGCTCGTTGCTGGCGGGTATCCTTGGGCGGATATCGTCGACTTCGGCATGGTCCCCGACAGCCTGGGGCTCCTCAAAGACGTTGTCGCTCCGCGCCGTC
Organism: Mesorhizobium sp. WSM4836; assembly: GCF_055811815.1. Classification (NCBI taxonomy): domain Bacteria; kingdom Pseudomonadati; phylum Pseudomonadota; class Alphaproteobacteria; order Hyphomicrobiales; family Phyllobacteriaceae; genus Mesorhizobium; species Mesorhizobium sp. WSM4836. Next base: position 21,182 of record NZ_JBVVQF010000026.1, on the reverse strand, counting down.
ACGTCCTGTGATGCCCTGGTTACCAGAGGCGGGGTCTCGGCAGGCGAGGAAGACCATACGGTGGCGGCTGTTCAGGCTCATGGAGCCGACCTTGACATCCTCAACGTCGCGATGCGGCCGGGCAAGCCGCTGAAGGTCGGAAGGATCAGGAAAACAGCCTTTGCAGGGTTGCCGGGCAATCCCAACGCGGCGCTCATAGCGTTCCGGCAGATTGTCCGGCCTGCCTTGCGAAGGCTGGCAGGCCTCGCCGAGACCCAGCCGCAATGGTTCCCGGCGGTGGCTGGCTTCAACTGCGAAAAGCGGCAAGGTCAAACCGAGTTTGTGCCCGTTCGCATATCCGGCCGCACCGAAAGGGGTGAACCTGTGCTGGAGATGCTTGAACGTGGATCCTCGCCCAATTTGATGGCCATTGCGTTGGCCGACGGCATCGCACTCCTGCCGCCTGAGGCCGCCGAAATCAAATACAGCATGCCGCTACGCTACGAGCCGTTTGGGACCTAGCATTGGGCGAGTCTGCGGGGAGAGGTCAGCCTGCCACCGCAAATCCTGATGCCGCGCCCGAGTTGCGATAAGCAGGCAGGTCTCGTCAGCATGTGTTCCTAGTCGCGCTAGCGGCGAACCGATAAATAGATCGGAACAAAACAAGAACACGTATGTCAACTCCATTGCGACTGACTCCACAGCAAGGTCTCAAAGCTAAAGCTAGGGAGTTCGAATGAGTCGCACCCGACCGGGCTGCGCAACCCCGACCAGCTGACGCCCGATCGGGCACTCACGTCGGCGCCAGGAAGTGCGTCGCTGTCGCATTTCTAACTTGCTGGACCCTGCCCCCTCGCAAACGTAGGGTGCGACATTTCTACTTTGCAGAGCCGGCGACATTTCTACATCGCCGCCACATCTTCGGTCAAAGTTATTATTTGTTGTATTGCAAGATATGAATCTCGCTACATGCAAGTCGTTTCGATCATAATCTAAGATACAATCGATCAGTATTGCAGCGGTATACTTACTTTAAGTCTCAGTCATACAGATCGATGTTACTTACACAACCCGTCTCATTAAAACTGGGCGGGAGACTCTGAACTATTCTGAGCCGCCGGCGCCCCATGAGGCCAATCATTATGCACCGATTGGGATGCGGACCTTGACGACAGTGCCCGCTCCGGGTTTGCTATCGATGAAAAGCCTACCATTGAGTGTGGCGACCATCTGAGAACAGCCGGTGAGGCCCAGGCCGACGTGATTCCCGGCCCGGGTCGAAAAGAAGGGCGTCTTTGCTTTGCGCAGGACTTCTGGCGTCATGCCAACACCGTTGTCTGCGACTTCCAGGAACAGAACGTTGCGGCGAAAAATAGGCCGGTGCACGACCGACGCCTTTACGACAACGCTCGGCCTGTCGGTGTTTTCGACCGCCGTGAGCGCGTTCTGCACGAGCTCGCTCAGCACCAGTTGAAACTGGGTTGCCGGCACGGCTTGTGTTCCCGCCTCGGAATCGACTGACAGCTGCACGATGCCGTCCCGATCTTTGAGGTCCAGCAAAAGCTTGGCGAGCGGCAGGACATGCGAATCTCGTTGCAAAAAGGCGATCTTGAGCAAACCGTCATTGATGGATTCGAGCTCATTCGCCGCACTGCGGGCAGCCTTCAACATCTCTTCTCTCGGAGGTTGCTCCGAACCGGTGCCCTCCAGAAACAGTCGCAAAGCGGTGACGCGGGAGCGGGTCATATGCGCGAACAGCGAGGCGAATGAGCGCATGTGTCGATCGCGACGGCTGACGTAAGCGTGACGCTGATGGGTTATGAGATAGAAGATCGCGACCAGTCCCAGCGCAATCGCGAACATGAACCAGTTGCGGGATGCGGCTATATCGATTTGAGCAGTTTCCTGGAGCGTCGTGCTGTGATCAACGGTGGCGCTAGAGATCTCGTACATGTCCTGTTCGAGATTGGTCATGTGGTCGAGGGCATCCGCATAGTTGGAACCAGCTTCGACGATCGGCGCGACGTTTCGCTCGACTGTCCGACGCACGTTTTCCAGGAGTTCGATGTCTTTCTGCGGAAAGAAATGCTGCAGGTACGGCAGCGCCAGAAGCTGAGCGATGTTGACGCTCACAAGAGCCATTTGCCGGTTGATGTCAGGATCGAGCTTGCCGGCTTCGTCGGCGAGACGGATATAGCCATGGACCCTGACAAGCCGCTCGCGCACCTGGGTCGCACGCCACTGAATCTCGTAGGTCTGGTTGAGGATCTCGTCCGTCTCTTGCCTGTAGCGGTCCGATCGGACGAATGCCCAAGTGCTGAGGAGGAGGGCGAGCGCCAGCCCGAGATAAGGCAAGGCAGCAAAAAAGCGGCTGGTTCCGAATCTCATTGGTCCGCGCGCAGCACCACCGGGAAGAAGACCCAGATAGCATTACGGGCTGGGACATAGGAGGTGGGCAGGCGATCGAAGGGCCAGACCATGAAGATCGGACCTTTCTCGTTCATGGTGATGGGGCGGAACTGCTGATCGCCTTTGCATCGTCCTTGGCTGCGGTCATCCTTTGTACATTGGCGCTCGACCGCCAGGATAGGCGCATATGACTGAATCTCGTCCATGCGGAGTTCAGACACGAAGTCGTCGTAGGCGACCACCTTGACTTTAGCGACGTTGGCGAGCCCGGTTTTCGCCCATATGTCCTTCAGCAGGGGCCCCCGATAGACGATCTTCTCGTCCTCTTTCGTCCAGGGCGTGCGCGTATCGTAGGTCTGTTGCGGAAATTCGGTCTTCAACTGCTCGACGGTAAGGGTTTGGATGGCCTTGCCCGATGCATCTTCGAGTGTGAGTGTATCGGGATCCGCGAGGGCGCCCTTGCCGGCCGTTGGCCCGACAACAGTCATGGCGACTGCGAAGGCAAGACAAGAAGCAAGAGTATCAAGCCGCATCTGATTCAACCTCTTCATATTCGCGTGGGCCGTCGTCCTTGGCGAAAAGCACGCACGGTCCGCGGGACCCGCGGGGATCATACGCATAGCCTTTTAGCGCCAATGCCTGGGTGATATCGCGGATTCCGTCCAGGCCATACAAGTGATCATGCAGCTCTAGGTAGACGCGCTCTATGCCTGGGAGCTTGGCGTGCTGCAAGAGTTCCCTTTCGGCGCCTTCTATGTCCATAACAAGGACGTTGGCGCCGTGCTGGACGATGAAGTCGTCGGCGTCAGTCGAGACAATTATCATTTCGCGCTCGTAAGGCCCCTGATCTTTGTCCATCGAGGACATCCAGAGGTCCTTGCGGAGATAAAAGGTGAATGGGCGTGGCGGACCGGCTGCAAGAATCCCTTTCAGTAGCACGACGTTGTCCAGATCGTTGGCGTCGACGACGCGCTTGGCAAGGGCAACCGACGCCGGATTTGCTTCGAAGGCCCACACCTGAACGTCCGGGATCTGAGCGATAAGCGAGGTGATGATGCCGATGCCTGACCCGAGTTCCAGAACGCGATCACCGGGCTTCACGGCCTTCGATATCCACTTGGCTTCCTTGGCTTCATAGGTTTCGTTGTCGAGGGCCTGCCAGATGACAGGTGAGACGTCGTCAGGGCGCAGGGGCACCTTGACCCCATGGACGGTCATCAATGACATCTGATCAAAGACCCTGCGGTAGCCTGTGTCCGTTCTTCATCAATTTTGCCCGCGCCTGTTTGTAATATTTTTCCGCCGAGCTGGGATCGATGCCAAGGCGATCCGCCATTACCTGATAAAACTGCGTACGCGTCATGCCTGGCTCGCGACGGGTCATCATGTCGATAATTTCCTGTTCTCTTGGCGTCAGTACGGAATACCGAACGTCGGGCATGGTCATCGCCACACGCGAAAGCCGAACTGCAAATCCGTTGGTGGAAATGTCGTCGAGCACGTCATTAAACACCCCGGGCTCCAGCCCGGTCTTGCCGAGATAGCCGGCCGCGCCGATTTGACGAAAAATTTCGGCCTCAGAATCGCTGTCTGAGCCTGTCACGACGATGTGGATCGCGCTTGGCGAGGCTTCGATGATTGTGCCGACGACGGCAACGCGATCAGCGTCCAGCGTCGGATCGAAGCCGGGAAGTCCCGGATCAATGACGACCAGATCGAACTCTGCGCTCCGAAGCTCTCGCGCAGCGATTTCCAATGTCTCGGCGCCAAGGACAACGCAATTTCCGAGACTCGCCCGAATCTGGTCCATAAGCGCCAGCCGCATCAGATTCTGATCTTCGACAACGAGCGCGCGAAACACTGGCGGCAGGTCCTCACTGATCACTTGGCAGGCAGGTTTTCATCTTTTGCGACGGAAAAATAGGGATGCCATCATCCCTTTTTTCCGCGGCGGGACCGGGACAGTCTTGTTATGCGGGAGGAGCCGAACCACTCGGAGCAGTCGATGCCGATCCAACTTGTGTGCAGCAGCAATGGCGAGCCACGAGAGGCGGATGGAGTCGTGGATCTGATCGCGGCGCATCGCCATGCCGTGGCAAAGGTGGAGAGTCTCGGAAAACGGTTGATGCAGGCCGAAGAGGCCGAGGCCGCGCTGATCGGACCACGGCTTGACGCCGTGATGGCGGACGAGGCGCTTGTCCGCCGCCAGGCAGCGATGGCGCCGGTTGCCGATGTTTGCGAGCTGAAAATGAAGGCCGCATATTTCGCGCGGCTCATGAACGACGGTTGGTGCGACGTGGATGCGGATGACTTGCATGAGCTGCTGCGATCTTTCGTGGACTTTCAAATCTAAGAAAAGAGGGCGGACATCCAAGACGCGAACGCGTGCCATGCGGCACAGGCCAGCGCCGGCACCGCAATGATGGCAACGAATACGACCGCCCCGGCTATCGCACCGTCTGTGCGACCCTCGACAGGGTAGTAGTAGCGGTTCGATTGATCCTCGTGGTTCATTGATTGCGCTCCCCTGCCCCCTTCAGCAGAAGTTCGATGGGATGTTGAAACCTTATCGCCCAAAGACCATCCGCTTTCATCTTCGCGTTGACCTCGGCCACGAGGTAGTTGCCGTTGACGGCGTTGCCTTTCGCGTCGGTGGCGGCGAACGCGTAACCGGCCGCAATGAGGGCCGTCCCAACGTCGATCGTATTGCCGTCGAGTTTCGCGCCACACACGACAAAAGTCGCATTGTCCAGGGCCATGGCGATAGGCTGACAAGTTACGGCCGCCGTCGAAAAAAGGGCGGCCAGGTGGGCGAGCGAGACGTTGCCGCAATCGAGCTCCTTGCCCTTCGCATCCAGGGCGATCGTGCCCCGCAAGCATGATTGCACGCCATAAAGCCGGTAGAGCTTGCCGCGGTCGCGCCACGTATCTCCGGTCAGCAGTTCGACGCTTTTCGACACGAGGAAGGGAGCGGCTGTCGCGCTTGCTGGCGCGTCGCCTTCGGCGCTCACGGCGTGAGCACTCGCGAGTGTGATAAGCGCGGCGAGGCTAGTTCGCTTCATCGGTCTGGAACTGCTTGCCGAGATCTAAGGCATGTTCGAGATCCGGCCGCAGGGACCTGCCCTCCTTGTTGCGGCCGATCGCAGCCATGTCGAAGAAGACCATGGAATCGTCGTCGTAAGAGACCGAATAGGGATCGTTGGCATTGCCGGCCCCGACGAGCGCAAAACACGAAACCGGGTCCGGAACGCCGGGCTGGCTTTTCAGGACCAGCGTCTTGCACAACACGACGGATGCGCGGGTGTTATAGACAGCGTCGTCGTAGTCCCGCACGGCCTTCGTGCAATCCCACTCCTCAGCCTTGTAGGTGATCTTGGGCTTCGGGCAGGCCGTGAGGCCCCGCAGCCTATAGGTGACGCCGTTGATGACGCGTTCGGTCGCGGACTTGATCTCCACCGGCTTGGTTAGTGCTGTTACGTCGCGCTGAAAAAGGCCTCCGCGTGCGTCGTAGCGCTCGTAGACGAAGGTCTTTTCGCCAGGTTTGGCGAACTTCTGCAGATACGCGGTCGACGGCTGCTCGAATGGATGCGGCTCGTTCGTGCCCAGATCGGCGGCGCCTAGGACGGTGCTGTGGACCAACAATGCCGCGAGGAAGAAAAACTGCTTCATCGGAAAAATGGCCTCGACTCTGCTTCTCGTCTTGACACTTTACTTTGGCACCATGTACCCATAGTAAAGTGTCAAAATTGGTGGCGCAATGAAAAACCGGGTCGCCCTTGCGCTTTCTCTCTCAGCCGCCATGGCGCCATTCGGCGCACATGCGGATAACACGACCTCGACGCGCATAGCGGCGGCGTTTGCTCTGCCGGCCCGCCCGGCCGTCTCGACCTTTTCGGACACTGATCACGGTTCGACAATCGGCGGCGGGTGTGCGCCAGCAGATCGCGGGCGGGCCGCGGCCTTGGTGCGCCAGATCGCCGAACAAGAAGGCTTCGATCCCGATCTGACCGAAGCGGTTGCCTGGGCAGAAAGCGACATGGGCGGCAATCAAGGGCCCTCTCGCGCGGGCGCTCTCGGCATCATGCAGCTCATGCCGGCCACAGCGTCTCGTCTCGGTGTAACGGACAGATGTGACGCCAAAGCCAACATCCGTGCCGGCGTCCGCTATCTGAAAACGCTTTATGACGAGTTCCATGATCCGCTGTTGATGCTGGCGGCCTACAATGCAGGCGAGCAGAACGTTTACAAAGCCAACGGCATTCCGGTGAACGACGAGACCACGAAATACGTGGTCAAGGTGCTCAATCGCTGGAAGCTCCGCAAGCTGATCAAGGCCCCCATTCCCAACCCTGTTGATGATCGTCCTGCAGCCGCGACCGGCGCGGTCGATGGCGTCGCCTGGCAAGACGGACACGTCATGGATTTTGGCAACTGAAAAAGGAGAGAGACGAGGATGGATTATAAAAAGGCGGGCAAGTTCGCCGTCCAGTTTATGGCCGCCGCGGCGATCGGCACGGCGCTCGCGCCGGCCAGCGCATACGCGCAATCAGCCGCCCCGGTCGAGGGCGTGCTGGAATGGTTCGTCGGTGTGCTGCAGGGCAGCATTGCCCGATCTTTCGGGATCATAGCAGTTTGCTTTCTCGGCTTCCTCGCCATGACCGGCAGGCTGGTGTGGATGATGGCGCTTTCCATCATCATCGGTATCGCTCTGGTCTTTGGCGCCGCAGCTCTGGTCGATTCCATTCGGTCCACCGCTGGAGCCGCGTGAGCCGATGGAGGACGAAGAGGTCTATGTCGAGCCGGTCAGCCTGCCTCTAACGCGCCCGCCGATGAAATGGGGTGTGCGCTACGAGGTGTTCGCGCTTAACGGCATGGCTGCCGTCATCGGATTCATTGCGACCAGCAGCTTCACGCTCGGCCTCGGTCTATTTAGCGCGACCCATTTGATCAGCGCCTATCTGTGCCAGCGCGACCCGTACATCTTCCACATAGTCGAACGCCGACTGTCGAAACGGGACGCGGTCGCAAACGCGGGCTTTTGGGGCGCGAGGAGCTATTCGCCGTGAGCGTGAACGCCGACCTGAAATTCGCGAAAGCACGCAAACGGGAAAAGCCTGTCGAGGCCCATGTCCCCTATTTGCGCCATGTCGACGACAACCTGGTCGTCACCAAAAGCGGCTTTCTCCTCGGGGTCATTCAGCTTAGCGGCCTGCCCTTCCAAACGATGGATCAGGCAGAGCTCAACAGCCGCATGTTCAATCGCAACACGACATTCCGCAACCTCTCCACGTCCCGCTTTGCCGCCTATGCGACCATCATTCGCCGCCATATGACGCCAGAGATCGAAGGAGATTTCGAAAACCCTTTCGTGGCGGAGCTCGATGCCCGCTACATGGACGAGTTGGGCTCGAAGAATCTTTTCGTCAACGAAGCTTTCCTGACGCTCATCCGCCGCCCGATGGTCGGGCGCGTCGGCTGGGTCGACAAGGCGCTCAACGCGTTCCGCATCAGCACGGCCGGCGAAGAGACTCGTGAAGAGGCCATGGCCGAATTGCACGATGTCCTCAATGGCGTCACCAAGGACTTTTCCGCCTATGGCGCGCGGCTCCTGGGCGTGGTGACGCGACGCGACAGTGTGTTTTCCGAACCTGCCGAGTTCATCGCCAAGATCCTTGCCGGCGGCGCGGATGTGGAAATGCCGCTGCCGCGCATGAGTTTGGCGAGTTCCTGTGGGACCCGGCAAATCTTCTTTGGCAAGTCCGCTCTGGAGATCAAGGGGGCACAGGCGAGCAAGATCGGGGCCATGGTGTCGATCAAGGAATACCCGCCCTTCACCGCACCCGGCTCGCTTGATGGCCTGTTGCGGCTGCCGCATGAATTCATTCTCACGCAATCATTCGCGATTGAAGATCGCGTGACGGCCATGCGCCGCATCAACACCATCTCGAACCAGGTCAGCGGTTCGGATGAGGCCGGAACCACGGTCGAGGATTCCGTGCACGCCGGCGCCGACAAGCTTGCCGGTGGCGAGGTCATTTTCGGGCAGCACCACATGACGGTGATGGCGCTGGCTGCCGACGTACCAGGGCTCAACCGCTCCTTGTCCGACATCACCGCCGAACTGTCGCGCATGTCGATCGTCCCGGTGCGGGAAACGCTTAACACCGAACTTGCGTTTTGGGCACAGCTGCCCGGCAATTTCAGCTACATTGCGCGCCGCGCCCTGATCTCGTCGCTGAACTTTGCCGGGCTGTTCTCGGGCCACAATTTTCCCTCAGGCCAGCGTGAGGGACTGCACTGGAAGCGGCCGATCGCGCTCCTCGAGACGACAAGCCAGACAGCCTATTATTTCAACTTTCACGTCCACGACGTCGGCCATTTCACGGTTTTCGGTCCGACCGGTTCGGGCAAGACGGTCGTGCTGTCATTCCTGATGGCGCAGGCAATGCGGATTTCGCCGCGACCGCGATGCGTCTACTTCGACTACATGCGCGGCGCCGAGCTCTTCATCCGCGCGCTCGGCGGCCGCTACGAAGTCATGGAGCCGATGCAGGCCACCGGCTTTGCCCCCCTCCAGTTGGAAGACACCGCAGAAAACCGCACGTTTCTCGAAGGGCTGCTGCGCTACATCCTCACCCCTGACGACGGTTCGCTCGACATGGCGGAAATGCGCGTGATCAACACGGCCGTCGACAAGGTCTACAAGATCCCGCGCCAACAGCGCACGTTCGAGCTGCTGCCAGAAGTGCTGCGCGGCTCGCTGGCGCCGGGGATGAACGATCTCGCGGCGCGAATTGAACCGTGGCTCGATCCTGGCGACAAGGGCTGGCTCTTCAACAACCCCGTCGATCTCGTCGATTTCTCGAAGCCGGTGGTCGGGTTCGACATGACAAAAATCCTGGCCGACAAAAAATTGCGCTCGGCCGCCCTGCTTTACATCTTCCATCGGCTCGAAGAGATCATCGACGGCACGCCGCTTCTCATGTTCCTCGATGAAGGCTGGAAGCTGCTCGATGACGAGGTGTTTGCCGCCTTCATTAACGAGACGCTGAAAACGATCCGACGGCGCAATGGTGTCGTCGGCTTTGGCACCCAGACGGCCGAGGATGTGGTGAACTCGACGATCTCGTCCTCGCTGATCGAGCAGACGAAGACCAACATCTTTTTCCCCAATCCGAAGGCGAGCAAGGACTCCTACATGGCGCGCTTCTCGCTGACGGCGAAGGAGTTCGAGTTCGTGCGCCGCACCGCCAAGGAAACACGCACCTTCCTGGTCAAGCACGACAGCGATTCCATCGTGGCCAAGCTCGATTTGTCGGGCATGCCCGATCTCATCAAGGTTCTCTCGACCAACGAAGCCAGCATCAAGGAATGCGAACGGCTGCGCGAGATTTACGGGCAAGAGCCGGAAGCGTGGCTGCCATACCTTTGCGGATGGGAGAGCGAGCATGAAGAAGCGGCTTAGCAGCGCGATCGCCGCGGCCGCGATCATGCCGGGGCAGATGGCGGCCCTCCCGGCGCTGGCCCAGATCGCCGTCATCGACAATTCCAATCTGGGTAAGCGCGCGCAGGACGAAGAGCACAGCACAAAATCGCAAGAAACCAAATCCGACGAGCAGGAGAAGAAAAAGAGCCTCGTCTGCACCTATACGAACAAGTACAGGTCGCAAATGTTCAGCCGCTCGCCTGGCGAGGCGCTGAGCCGCGACGCTGAAAACGCAAAGCTAATCCGCTACTATGCGCAAAAATATGGCGTTCCGGAGGGCCTTGCGCTGTCGGTCGCCTACCAGGAATCCCGCTTGGACAGCTGTGCCGGCTCGCACACCGGCGTCAAGGGCGTGATGCAGCTGACAAAGGGAACGGGCAGGCAGCTCGGGTTCGATCGCGACATCAACGAGCAAAACATCGAGGGCGGCGTCAAGTATCTCGGCAAAGGCGTCGCGCAGTGTGGCGCCAGCAATTATAGCTGCCTGGCGAGTTTCTATAATGGTTCGAATGCCGCCGAACAGGCTGAGTGGGCCTCAGGCGTCGGCCGCTGGCACGGCACCTTCGACAGTTACGTCTCCAGCGGAGAGGCGCCGGCGGCGGCCCCACCGGCGATCAGCATCGTGACATCGAGCGGACCGGGCGGGTCTGCCCAAAGCGGCGCTCTCGATTCGGCTTCCAAAGCCGCGGCCGACCTCGACACCAGCTCCGCGCAGATGACGGCCAATTCCTCGCGGATTGACGCGCTCGCCGGCGGCCTCGGACAAGTTGGCGAATACAAGGACGCCTGGGAGCTCAACTCATCCGCTCGAAGTCTCAATGCCGACGTGACCGGCCAATATATCAACCAGGCCTCGGACTTCACCGCCCTGCTCGGACAGTTCCTGTCGTTGAACAACGTCGGAGCGTCGCAGACCGCGCGGGCCATCACGCCACCGCAAGGTGGATCCCCAAATCCATTTTCATGCGACCCGGCCGAGCTGCAACGGCTGCGGCTCGATCGCAGCCATTGGCTACCCTGCGCGAGCCGGAGCGCTGGGAGCGTCTCTCAGGACGCGCCGTCCGTGCAGATCAACGCCGATCCAAGCGGCGCGGCGCGCACGATCGAAGCAATCCAGGAATAGGAGGTCTGAGAGTGAGAAAAGTCTTTATCGCAGCGGGGGCGGCACTTCTGGCGAGCGCCGCTCATGCGCAAATCGCCGTCATCGACAATGCGAATTTGGACATTGCCCGCCAGAATGCGGACAACACCAATTCGATCATGGGCTCCAACAAGGATATCCTCGAGAAGAGCAATCAGATCCTGCAAGCCCTGACGGGCAGCCGCAACGGCTCTCTCGGCATCGGCCAAATGGGCCTGGGCGGCAACATGTCGATTGCGCAGGCGCCGAGCTTCGGCTCGATCCTCAATGGCGGCGCCCTCTCCTTCGGCGGGCTGTCGCCGGAAATCCAGAAGATCGCCGGAGCGGTGATCAACGGCCTGCAGCTGGTCAAACAGCTCCAGCAAATCACCGGCAATGGCAGCAGTGCCGTCAATACAGCCTATAGCGGCAGCGTCAACGTCGCCTCGCTGTTGAGCGCCCTCACCTCTCAGGCCTCCCAAGGCGTCGCGCAACGCGAGCAGTCGTTGCAGTCGGCCAGCGGCCAGATCGGACAGTCCGAGGATGTCAAAGGCTCGGTCGATCAAAACACGCGCATGCAGCTTGAGAACGCGCGTGCGGTCAACGAGCTCATCGGCGTGCAGAATGGTGCGGTCGCCGCACTCAACGAGGAAATGAAGACCCGGCTTTTGCGGCAAAGCCAGGTGCAAAAGCTCATGACGCCGGCGCAAGTCAATCCGTTCCAGAACTTCGGCACAAGCGGGAACTGATCGTTGAGGGCGCGAGCGAAACGGATGCCAGCTTGGTGGCGGCGGATCGGCGTGGTCGCCGTCACGCTCGCGAGCATCATGGTGAGCGGCTGCGCCCGGCCAGGTCGCGAGCTCAAGGCGCCGTGCGCGCCGCTGGCTTATGTGGGCAACGCAAGCTGTGGACCCTTGAAGCCGGTCAACGCTGCGCCCTTCGATCGTGTTGTCGAGGCTGGATGAACGGGCTAGCGACAAGCATTCTGGGCGGCATCGATGACGTCGGACGGGGCTTTGTCTCCAGCGTCTACATGCAGCTCGGCTATGCGCTGGGGAATGTCTACGCGCTCATGCTCACCGTCTACATGATCTGGTGGGGCTACTCGATCCTCAGCGGCCGCGAGGCGATTTCTCCGATCGAGTCCGGCTACCGCCTCGGTCGGGCGGTGGTCATCTATCTGCTGCTGAATGGGTGGGGCACGTTCTCCGAGACGATCTATAAGCTCGTGCAGGCGGTGCCCAGCGAAATCGGCAAGATCATCGTCGGGGCCGTCTCGCGCGCCACCGGCAACCAGCTCTCGGATCAAGATGCCATTCCAGCCCTGATCGACAATCTCTACCGAGGTGCCCAGGACGTTGCCAATCAGGTCTACAGCGGCACTTTTTACGACATATTCGGTGCGCTGCTTTCCACCATCGTGCTACTGGCCGCCATCATTTTTTCGGCGCTTGCGATCGCCGCAATCATCGCTGCCAAGATCATGCTGTTCATCACTTTGGCGCTGGCGCCGGTCTGGATCGTGCTTTGGCTCTACCGGTGGTCAACGCGGATGAGCGAGGGCTTCATTTCGCTCACCACCTATCTGATTATCCAGCAAATCCTCATCTACGGCTTCCTGGGCTTCTATTTTTCGCTGGTCAATCTTGCCTTGAACACTGCCACGTCGGGAGGCGCCAGCGTCGACAACAAGATGTCGATGGTCCTGCCGCTCGTCCTGGTCACGATCATCGGCATCTATGTGCTCATGCAAATCCCGGCGATCGCCTCGATCCTGAACGGCGGCGGCTATCTCAGCACAGTCGGCGCATACCGCTCTTATGGCAATGTACCTGGCAATGTCGCCCGCTATTCCGGAGCGCGGTTTGTCGCAAACCGGTGGCAGCGGCTGAGATCATCCCGCAGCAGCGAGGCGGCTCGATCATCCATTCAGCAGGCGGCGCGCGATAACGCGAGACCCCTGGCATAGACCGCAGGCATCCGCTTGAGAAGCGCGGCTTCAGGCTGCAGTGGGAGTTTGGCAATGAGGCTAAAGTAAAGTGACGACAATGCAGGCAAGCACCCCCGCCGAGCCCGGCAGACTCGTTGACGAGCGCTACTATCAGGCCGGCGCGACATGGGAGGACGACACGCACAGGTCTCTGAGACGTTCGCGCACGCTGGCCTGGCTCGTCAGCGGCGTCGCGAGTGTGGTTGCGGGGCTCTCGTTGCTGACGCTCGTGCTCATCCTCCCGCTCAAGCAATTCGAGCCCTATGTGATCGAGGTCGACAAGACGACCGGATATCTCGAAGTTGCGCGCGCGCTGAAACCCGGCGATCTGTCGCAGAATGAGGCGGTCACGGCCGCCAATCTCGTCCGCTATATCCGCGCCCGTGAAACCTATGACCCGCGCGAGATCAAGCAGAACTACGATCTTGCGCAGCTTTATTCGACGGGAACGGCGTCCAGGGATTTCACTTGGGCTTACACGCCGTCCAACGCGCAATCCCTCGACAAGGTCTACGGGCGCAACGTCACCATTTCCGTCGACGTCAAGTCGGTGTCCCTGCTCAACAGCACGACGGCGTCGGTGCGGTTTTCGACCACGACGCGTCGCGAGAACTCTTCCACGGCCGACAATTGGGTGGCCGTGGTCAAGTTCCGTTACACGACGACGCCGATCAAAAACGAATGGCGCTTCGACAATCCGCTTGGCTTCCAGGTGATCGAATACCGTCGCGATCAGGAGTCCGCACCAACGGCCGGGAGCGCGCAATGAAGGCCCACATTCGCGCCGCTCTCTCCCTGCTGATTTTGCTTGGCTCGACCAGCTACGCTGTCGGGCGCGACTATCGTATCCGCTACGTGCCTTTCGACAACGACAATGTGACGACGGTCAATGCCGCGCTCGGCGTCTCCACCATGATCGAGCTCAGCCCGTCCGAGGTGATCGAAACAGTTTCAGCCGGCGACACGAAGGGCTGGTCGATTGTGCCCAAACGCGGCTCGCGCTTTCTGTTCATCAAGCCGCTCGAACGGGACGCCTGGACGAATGTCAACGTCATTACCGACCGGCGCGTCTATTCGCTCTTGCTCAAAGCCACCGACAGCGATCGCGACCGTGCGTCGTTCCAGGTCCGGTTCAGATATGCGGATGAGGTTCAAGACGCGCGCCTGCTTTCCGAGGCCCAGAAAAGTGCTGCCGATCCCGACCTCAAGAACCTCAACTATGCCGATCTCAACTACGATTACGTCTATGCCGGCGATGATGGCCTGAAGCCGCGCGTTGCTTTCGACGACGGCACCAAGATGTTCCTGGAGTTCACCGGCGACATCCCGGCCATCTTCGTCGTCGACGAAAAAGGCCAGGAATCGCTGGTCAATCAGCGCACCCAGGGAAAATACACGATCGTTGACAAGATCGGCCGGCAATTCACGCTGAGGGCCGACGGCAAAACGCTCTGCCTCTACAATCGAGCCCGGCCGTCGAAGATGGATCCTGTCTCTGTCGTCTACGGACCGAGGAAGCTGGTGCGCGGGGCCGGCCCCTTCTCCTCCCCGAGCGCGAGGGGACGATAGATGAGCAACATCGACTATAACGAGCTTGATGGCGGGCCTACCGTCGCCAGGCGCTATGCCGGAGTGGGCAGCAAAGTCGCCATGGTCGCCGCGGGGCTGATTGTTGCGATCGCGCTGATCTGGATCAATTGGCCCCGCGAGCCGCGCTCTCGTGATGCGGCCTCGGATGCGAGCGACAATTTCAACCCGCCTGAATTTCGCCCGCCGGCGCTGGCCGAGACGCCACAGGCGGCCGACAAGACAATCGACCAGATCGTCGTTCCGCCGCCCGCGGCAGGCGAAGCCAACAAGCAACAGGCCGACAATGTCGATCAGACGGTTGAGCAGGGCGCCGATCTCGATGCGCAGCGGCGCGCCATCGAAGCCCAATTGGCGGCCGAGCAGGCGCGCCGCAAAGCCGAGGAGGAAGAGGCGCGCCGCAAGCAAGCGGCCGACGAGGAGGCCCGCAGGAAGGCCGAGGAGGCGGAGCGGCAAAAAGCAATGTGGGAGCGCCTGCGGTCGGACCAGATGATTACGAGTGAGCAACCAAACTCGGCCGCCGGGCACGATCAGCCGGCGCAGGCGCAGATCGCCGCTGACGGTCAGCTTATCCCGGTGCCGGGCGCCGACAACGACCCGAACAAGGCTTTCCTCGCGCAGTCGGAAACACATTCGAACGCGATGGCGAAGGCGCGGGTTTTCCGCCGCACCGATGCGTTGATCCCGGAAGGCACGATGATCCGCGGATTTCTGGAAACCGCCATCAACACCGATCTGCCCGGCATGGTTCGCGCGGTGGCGCGCGAAGACGTCTATTCGCTCGACGGCCGTCGCATTCTGATCCCGAAGGGGTCTCGGCTAACCGGCGAATATCGTTCGGGGATTGCGCGCGGGCAAAAGCGTGTGTTCATCGTCTGGAACCGCGTCATCCGTTCCGACGGCGTCTCGGTCGACATCGCCTCACCTGGCGCCGACCGTCTCGGACGGGGCGGTCTCGGCGGCCGCGTCGATACGCATTGGCTTGAACGCTACGGCAATGCGATCATGCTTTCGGTCGTTGGCGGCGTTTCGGAGTACCTGTCCTCCCTAGCCGACAATCGCAGCGACAGCCAGCAACGGCAGGTGACGACCGTTGACCCGGTGACAGGGCAGACCGTCACGAGCACCTATGGCGGCTCCGGTTCGCAACGCGACGCCCGCGGCATCGCCTTCGACAAATCATCGACGGCGCTGCAGCAGCTGGCACAAGAGGCGTTCCGCGACACACAGAACATCCCGCCGACCATCTATGTCGACCAGGGCACGCCGATCGTCGTCTTCGTGCGCCGGGATCTGGATTTCTCCGAGCTCTACGTGGATCCGGTGGAAGAGGAGCTGGCTCGTTTGAAGCGCGGCGGCAAGGCGGCAAAGGCGGTCGATCCGACGCCGCTCTTCATGGCGCCGACGTCGGGGGCTGATTCCTACTATCCAGGCTAGGGGACTCCGGTGAGATGAATGTGCAGCCTGTGCCGAACCCCTGGGCGCGCGCACCGGTGCTGCGCGCCGAACTGGAACCGATCTGGCCCTACATGGAGGAAGAATCGGTTTCCGAAATCGCCGTCAACCGACCCGGCGAAGTTTTCATCGAGCGCCTGGGTACAAAGGAGATGGAGCACGTCGTCAAACGCGAGCTCACCAGAAACTGGATTCGCTCGGTCTCGGTCGGCGTTGCTTCGGCCACCAACCAGGTCGTCAACGAGGTCACCCCGGTACTGTCGGCAGCTCTCCCCTCAGGCGAGCGCTTTCAATGCGTGCTGCCGCCGGCGGCCCCCGATGGCGGCGCGATCTCCATCCGCAAGCAGGTCATCATGGACATGACCCTTGGCGACTACGCCAAGATGGGCGCCTTCGAACAGACCGAGATGGGCAGCGGCCTGGCGCTCTCGGCCGAAGAAAAGCAGCTCGCCGAGATGCTCAACGACACCTCGCCGTTGGAATTTCTGCGATACGCGGTGCGCAATCGGATTTCCCTCATTGTCTCCGGCGGCACGTCGACCGGCAAGACAACCTTCCTCAATGCGTTGTTGAAGATCATCCCCTCTCATGAGCGCATCATAACCATCGAGGATACGCGCGAGCTCAAGCCGGCGACTGGCAACACCGTGACGTTGCTTGCCTCGAAAGGCGACCAGGGGCTTGCCCGGGTTACGCCGCAACAGCTGCTCGAGGCGTCGCTGCGCATGCGGCCCGACCGGCTGCTGATCGGCGAGCTACGCGGTGCCGAGACATTCTCCTTCCTGCAAGCCATCAACACCGGCCATCCTGGTTCGCTGACATCCGTTCACGCCAATTCGGCCCGCTCGGCTTATGAGCGCCTGGCCCTCATGGTCATGCAAAGCAATGTCGGGCTCTCTCGCAGCGAGATCCTTGACTACCTGCGCGAGGTGATCCCGGTCGTCGTGCAGATGGTGCGCGGCGAAGGCGGGCGCCGATCGATCAGCGAAATCAAGTTCACGAAGGCTGAGACGATCTGACGAGGTCGCATGATGGAAAAGATCGCCGGCAGGATTTTTCTGGCCTTGATGGCTGTGGCGCTGGGCGCGTTGCTGTTTGTGGTCGCATACGCGGCGACCGACTGGTACAGGACCGGTTCGCACTTTCTCTTCGATAGCTTGAATGCGGACCCGCGGCCAGTCTTCGGCTACGCCTGGACGGACCTGAAAGCTGGAAGCTTCGCAAAGCTTCAGTATGCCGGCGCCGCAGCCCTATTCGGCTTCGTCCTGCCGTTAGTTATCGCATTCTTGATGCGGCCGCCCAAGCGTAACGACGCGAAGTTCATGTCGATGACGGACGTTCGCCGCGCCGGCTTGCTGAAGCCGAGGGGGATCTTCATCGGACGCGCCGGCGGCAGACTGGTCAACGTCTTTGCCCCCCACCGCGATCGGCGCACGGGCAAATTGCGCCTGACGCGCCCAAGAGTTCGCGGTGGCAAGAAACTATGGATCGACGGCGATGACGTTGGCGGCTTCGTCATTGGACCGCCAAGGTCGGGCAAGGGCGCGGCGCTGATCATTCCGAACGCGCTGATGTGGCCCCATTCGCTGGTCGTGCTCGATCTGCGCGGCGAGACCTATGAAGCTACGGCCGGCCACCGGGCCACCTTCAGTCAGGTCGTCCGCTTCGCGCCGGCCGACCGCGACGGCAACACCGCCTTCTATAATCCGATGGATTTTATTTCGCTTGATTCGGCTCAGCGGGACATCGACCTGCGCAACATGGCGGCCGCGCTCTTTCCGCGGCCGCCTGCGAATGCCGATCCTTACTGGGTCAACGATGCCCGCCTCCTCTTCACCGGCATTGCCTCTTACGTCATGGACTCCCCGCGGATCGCCGACGAGAACCGCAGCTTCGCCACCATCCTCAAGATCATGAACGGCGCCGACGAGCCGATCCTGGAGTTCCTGGCGAGCCTGCGCGACACCCGCCGGCACGAAGTGTCCGATTTCACGCTGCAGACGCTTCTGCCCTATGCGGATATGGCGGAGAAGCAGTTTTCCGGTCTCTATGCCGGCGTGCGCACCGGCATGGCGCCCTTCCTGAACGAGCGATTGATGCGGGCCACCTCGCGCAGCTCCTTCGACATCCGCAATCTCAAGAGCGAGCGGGTCTCGCTCTATCTCGATTTTCGGCGCGAGCAGATGGCTTCGCTGGGCCCGCTTTTCAATGTGCTCATCACGCAGATGATGAACTTCATGTCCGAATCGATGCCACGCCCCGGCGAGCACCAGGTGCTTGTCCTGCTCGATGAATTTCAGAACCTCGGCAAGCTCGAGAAGGTGACGGACATGGCGACCGTCCTTGGCGGCCACGGCGTGCCGATGTGGTTTTTCGTGCAGTCGCTCAAATCGGTCGACGAGATCTACCGGAAAGAAAGCCGCGAAACGCTGATCAACGCTGCCCGAGTCCAGATCTTCTTCGGCGCCCAGGAGACCGACGATCTGCGCTACGTCTCCGAGCAGATGGGCGAAACGTCCGAACCGCAGAAGGACGTCACCAGGACGCAGGCCAGCCTTTTCGACACCTATTACACGCGCTCCGTTCACAGCAAGCAAGTGCGTCGGCCGTTGATGCGTCCGGACGAAATTCGCACCATGGACAAGAGCAAGGTCGTCATTCTGCCGCGCGGCGAAAATGCAATCCTTGCGACTCGCAATTTCTATTTCGCTGATCGGGAGCTCTCCAAGCGGGCTTTCATGACGCTCCCGGAAAGGGCGAACGCAAAGCACGCCAAACCGGTCGCTGCCGCCGCTCCCCTCCCCTCCCCGTCCGTCCAGTCGATCGTGCCGGTCGGGCCTCGTTACCGCTCCGGCATCACACACTCGCGACTGCAGCGCGGTGCGACCTTCGCTGCAAAAATCGGACGTGCCGAGCGGCCAGTCGCTCGCCGTCGCTTGCCCGCCTCGCAAAACGCAGCCGGGATTGAGGCGAGCCTCATCCCGCCGGCAGCGGCGCCCGCAGCAGCCAACGCCATCGATTTTTCGGTTTTGGCGGCCCGCGCGGCGGCGACCAGGATCTCGCCGCAAAAAGAGGCTGTGATTGCGGCCATTCTCTCTGAGGCTAAATCTTTCCATCCGCAGTCGGCCGATGCCCAGACATTCGACCGCAATCTAAGCGTCGTCGCGGAAGAATTGCCGGACGTTCTGGATGACTAATCCGCCTGACAAGCGTAGCGCTGTCAATCCAAAGGCGGGGGTTGATCCCGCACGGTCGGAGTCCGGCATAACCATGGCGCCTGCAACTACGCGATCGGCCAACGAGCACCCGGGCTCGTTGCAGCCCCTCATCTGCAAGATCACGAGCCGAAATCCTGTAGCTACGCACGATTGGTTAAGATGGACGGCGACGGATTACTATGATGCCGGCCGAAGCAATAAGGGCGATGCCAAGCGTGGACACCGCGTCCAACCGTTCGGACGCAACCTAAGGAGTAAAGCCACGAGTGGAACCATCACGACCTTCGCGCACCCGGTACCCGCTCAGGTCAGGGATAACATTGGCGATGCTGACTGCCAATTCGGCTATAAAGTCTGAGAACGGAGCGCCCCCCGCGTCAAGATTCACGAACACAAAACCTGCCAGAAAGCCCACCTGTACAGGCTTGAGGCAGAGGCCCGAACCCATGAATTTCTTGTCTTCGCCACTTTCCCTCGCGGCCGCTAGCCGCCCGGCAAGATCGAAGTTCCAACTATGATATGGACAGGCTTATCTTCCCCTGACCACGTCCTTACTTACCAAGCCGGATTTGATGCTGCAGTTCGCACGCCGCCGCCGCGTTTCTGCAGGAGGTGCGGCTGGTGTGGCGCCGCCCAAGACAGAGAAGGAAAGATGCTGGCCGCCGTCTGGGTGATCAACTCCCGAAAATCTCAGTTAAGTAGTCAATGAACACTCGAACCTTCTGCGGCGTGTGCCGCCGTTGCGGATAAAAGGCGTAAATTGGCTGGTCCACGGGTTCGTAGTTTGGCAGCAGCTGCACCAGGCGGTTTTCTGCAAGATCCTTTGCAATCATGAAATCCGCTAGCAAGGAATAGCCGTAGCCTGTCAGGCACGCATTCTTCACGGCGCGGGCGGAGTTCATTGTAAAGTGTTGCCCTATTTCAAAATCGACAATTTCTCCTAAATGTCTAAACTGGTGTATTCTGCCCCATTCTCCGCTTATTTGCGTGACCGATGGATAGCGCCTGATTTCGTCGAATGATTTTGGCATACCAAACCTTCCGCAAAACGCGGGAGAGGCGACAAACAATATTTTTTGTGAAGAAATCCTCTGGGCGACCATCGACGAATCCCGTAACGGGCCGACCCGAATTGCAACATCGTAATGTTCTTCGATAAGGTCAACGAAGCGGTTGCCAAGCTCAAGGGAGATGGCCAGCTGAGGAAACCTTTGCAAAAACTCAGGCAGCGCCGGCGCTAGGCATTCGTTGCCAAAAGCCGTAACGCACGATACACGCAGTTGCCCGCGCGGAGTGTCGTGGCGCTCTCGGACCACGCTTCGCATGTTATCCAGTTCCTCAAGTATGCCAGAACTCTTTTGCACAAACTCGAGACCAGCGTCAGTCAGGTCGAGTTGACGGGTCGTGCGGTTGAAGAGACGGACCCCTAAATCGGCCTCCAACTCCCCCATAATCCGGCTCACTGAGGGCGCGGAAAGCCTCAACTCCCTGCTTGCTGCGGTAAAACTGCCGAGGCGCGCGACTTCGATGGCGATGCGCATTGCCGTGATTATGTCCATCGTCCCACTCTTGCAAAATGCAAAACAATGTCTCTCAGAGCGGGCGTATTATCACGAAATGCAATCTATTCCATAAGAGGAAAAGCAGTTCGGTGGAAGAGGGGCTTCGAGGGACGGAGCCCGCCCCCAAACTCGGACGTGCGGCTCGTAAGGAGGCCCCCATGATCAGAAATCCTAGCTGGGTACTTCGGAGTTATCCCTCGGGAATGCCGACGGTCGGCAACTGGATGTTGGAAGATCGCCCGATCCCAGAAGCCACAAAAGGAGAGTTGCTAGCCAAAACATTGTGGCTTTCCGTGGATCCGTACATGCGCGGGAGGATCAGTCAGGCGAAAAACTACGCCGCTGGCTTTGGAGTGGGGGGTCTGATGTCAGGGGG
>NZ_JBVVQF010000025.1:0-113590 GCF_055811815.1 Mesorhizobium sp. WSM4836 | reverse complement strand
GCCGAACAGGATGCGGTCGCCGGCCTTGACGTCCAGCGGGACGAGCTTGCCGGCTTCGTCGCGGGCGCCGGAACCGATGGCGATGATCTCGCCTTCCTGCGGCTTTTCCTTAGCCGTATCGGGGATGATGATCCCGCCCGCTGTCTTGGATTCGGATTCGACCCGGCGAACGACCACGCGGTCATGAAGCGGGCGGAACTTCGACTTTGCCATTTTTTATTCCTCGATGAGAATGGTGAGAACAGTTCCTCCGTCCGGCGGCGCCGGACATGTGGTTAGCACTCATGTTGGTGGAGTGCTAACGTGGCGCTGAAATAAGCTGGCAACTCGCACGAGTCAAGGCGCCCGCTGGGCATAATCAGGACAATTGCTTCAAACGGATACTTGACTAAGTCAACTAAATCGCTGATCTTGCCCGGAGGAGCATGCCATGACCATTCATCATCAACCAGGGAAGGAGCGGATCGACGCGGTGCGGGCCTTCAACCGCTTCTATACCCGCCAGATCGGGCTGCTCGACGAAGGGCTGCTGAAAAGCACCTTCTCGCTAACCGAGGCGCGGGTGCTCTATGAGCTGGCGCATCGTGATGGCCTGACCGCCACCGACCTTGCGCGCGATCTCGGCCTCGATGCCGGTTATCTCAGCCGGCTGCTGAAGAAGTTCGAGGAGCGTGATCTGGTCGAGCGCGCCACGATCGATGCGGATGCGCGGCGCTCGTCGATCGCGCTGACCAAGGCCGGGCGGCAGGCCTTCGTCCCGCTGAACCAGGGTTCGCACGACCAGGTCGCGGCTTTGCTCGAACGGCTTTCGGTTGCCGAACAGGACAGGCTGGTCAAGGCCATGCTGACGGTGCAGCGCCTTCTGAGCGGGACCGCCGAGCCCAAAATTCCCTATATACTGCGGCCTCTGCAGGTCGGCGACATCGGCTGGATCATCCATCGCCAGGGCCTGCTCTATGCGAAGGAATATGGTTGGGACGAAACCTATGAAGCGCTGGTCGCCGAAATCCTCGGCGCCTTCGTCAAATCCTTCGATCCGAAATGGGAACGCAGCTGGATCGCCGAGCAGGAAGGCAAGGTCGTCGGCTCTGTCTTCGTCGTGCGCCAGTCGGACGAGGTGGCGAAGTTGCGCCTGCTCTACGTCGAGCCGTCGGCGCGCGGCCTCGGCATCGGCAAGCGGCTGGTCGAGGAATGTGTCGGCTTCTGCCGCGCCACGGGTTACAGGACACTGACGCTGTGGACCAACGACGTGCTCGCCGCCGCCCGCCACATCTATGAGGCTGCCGGCTTTAAATTGACGAACGAGGAGCGCCACCATTCGTTCGGCAAGGATCTGGTTGGCCAGAACTGGAATTTGGAGCTGTAGCAGCGCCGCGGAATTTCGAGCATCGGCCTGCGGCGATCGCTCAGGTCGTAGGCTTGATGTTTTGGTTCAAGCGAAAGAAATTGGTGGGATCATACTTGTTTTTTAGTGCGGCCAACCTCGGATAGTTCTCGCCGTAAGCTGCCAGAACCCGATCAGTGCCCTCTTCGCCGAGATTGTTGGCATAGACGCCGCCGGTCGAGAACGGTCTCATTGCATCCCACAGGTCACGCGCCCATCGGATGTGCGTTTCGTCGTCAGACGGATTGTCCCAGATCGATATCGGGAAACAATCGTAAAGTGCATCCCGGTTGGCGTAGGGCGTTCCGTCCATCGGTACTCGCGAGATGGCGCCGCCAACCTGCTGCAGGACCAGAAGCGATTCGCTGGGCGCAGTCATGTAAGCCGCAAGCATGGTATCGATCGCCTGATCTGTGATTTCGCGCATGAACTGCGCCTTCCAGTAATAGC
This sequence comes from Mesorhizobium sp. WSM4836, assembly GCF_055811815.1. Lineage (NCBI taxonomy): Bacteria > Pseudomonadati > Pseudomonadota > Alphaproteobacteria > Hyphomicrobiales > Phyllobacteriaceae > Mesorhizobium > Mesorhizobium sp. WSM4836. The sequence goes on along the minus strand of NZ_JBVVQF010000025.1, from coordinate 111,756 downwards.
GCCGCCCACGCGGAAAGAGGCTGTCCCCGGCCGATTGGATTTGAAGATAGGGGACAGGAGCAATCCGGCGCTCAACCGGCGTGCCATACTCTCTCAGCGGTTGGACGATTTGCTGGCCCTCGTCGAGTGGGCCGATGTAGCACGCCGATATGCTGAAGAAGCGTTCGCCCGAGGGCGCCGTCACAAGTGCTGCATCCAGGCTCAGCTCATCCGGGGCGCCGCTCGAGAACGCACGGTAGAACCGCATCGCTTCGCGTGCCTCTTCGTAGCGGTATAGTATCGATCCCGCGATGAGGAGCGGACCCACGGGATGGAGCTTGTATTCGAAAGTCGTGACTATTCCGAAATTGCCGCCGCCGCCCCGAATGCCCCAGAACAAATCTGCATTTTCGGTCGCATTTGCCGTGAGCAACCGGCCGTCCGCCGTCACGATTTCGACAGCGACAAGGTTGTCGCAGCTCAGTCCATGTTTGCGGCCAAGCTTGCCGAACCCGCCGCCGAGTGTCAGTCCGGCTATACCGGTATCCGCGTTGACACCCATGGTCGTCGCAAGACCATGGACCTGTGTGGCCGCGTCGAACTCGCCCAGGTTCAAGCCGGCTTCTGCGCGCGCAATATGGCGGACCGGGTCGACTTCGATCCGCTTCATGCGTGACACATCGATCACCACGCCGCCGTCGCATACCGAACTGCCGGCGACGTTATGGCCACCGCCGCGGACAGCGGCGAGGAAGTCTTGCGATCGGGCGAAGTTGACGGCCGTGACGACATCGCTGGATTCGGCGCAATAGAAGACAGCCGCCGGCCTCTTGTCGACCATGCCATTCCAAACTCTGCGCGCCTGGTCATAGCCAGGGTCGTCCGGAAGGATCAGATCGCCGCGAATCGCCTGCCTGAGGCGGGCGATATCTGGCGCCTGCAACGTCGGCTCGGAACCGTCTATAAGCTTGAACATGCTCATCGAGGGACACCCTTCGTGATCCGGCACGGTTGGACAGGCGCTGTCGTTCACCGACATGTGTCGGATCATAATGATCTCATGCGGGGCCATTCACTGCAAAATCGAATATCTCAGTCGCTGGATGAGCTAAATTCATCTAAACTGCCTGGATGAGAAAACTTCCGCCGCTCGGGTCGCTTCGCGCCTTCGAGGCCGCTGCAAGGCTGATGAGCTTCAGAAAGGCCGCGACGGAGCTCGGGGTGACGCCAACGGCCATCAGCCACCAGATTCGATTGCTGGAGGAGGTCTGTGGGCAATTGCTGTTCCGGCGGCGCCCACGACCGCTCGCGCTCACAGCCGTGGGCGAACAGCTATTCCCGGTAATTTGCAGCGGCTTCGATGCTTTCGCCGCGGCAATAGCATCAGCCTCGGCCGGTGTTGGCCAACACCCGTTACGCGTGACGAGCCCAAATGCATTTGCCAGCCGATGGCTGGTTCCGCGCCTTTCGAAGTGGCGCGAACAACATCCGAACATTCCACTGGAGATCATCGGGACAGACGCCGTTCTGGACCTGCGAGCCGGTGACGCCGACGTCGCGATCCGCTATGCGCGCAGGATGCCCCGGGATGTTCCCGCGCAGGAAATTTTTCGGGACGCATTCTTTCCGGTATGCAGCCCGGAGTTGTTCGCAGGCGACCGACAGATCGAGCGCGCCGCCGATCTGCTGCAATACCCGCTCATCCATTTCAATTGGACGAACCGCGACCCGGAAGCGCCGACTTGGCAGCGATGGCTGGCGATCGCACGCTCGATCGATCCCAGCATCCCCAATTCCAACCAGGCATGGGGCCTAAGCTTCCGCGAAGAGCTGCACGCGATCGACGCGGTCGCGGCTGGGCAAGGCATCGCTATCTGCAGCAATGTGGTCGTCAGTGGCGAACTCGAAGCTGGCAGGCTGGTCAAGGCACATGATCTCTCTCTGCCAGGCTATGGCTTTTACCTTGCCGGCATAGCCAATCACCCCCGACAAGCGCATATCGAGGCCTTTTCCGCCTGGATGAGATCGATAGTCTGAGCATCTGAACGCCGATCTTCTGCATACTCGCCATAAGCGCCCGGCGTAATAAATTGCTAACCACGATCTCCCCTGCACTGACTGCCATGCACACTTACCGGTTTCTGGCACAATCCGGCTCCTTGAATTATGAGCACGCTTATTATATATGTCGCTCATGGTTTCCGACGGCATCGACAGATTGGGCTTTTTGATCCACGACGTTCAGCGCCTAATGCGCAAGCGCTTCGAGGCGCGCGCCAGTGGATTCGGCCTTTCTTCGGCGCAATGGCGGCTTCTGGTACGTGTCGCCAAGGAAGCGGGTGTCGCGCAGGCGCGGCTTGCCGAGCTTCTCGAAATCGAGCCGATCAGCGTCTCGCGTCTTGTCGATCGCATGGAGGAGGGCGGCTGGATCGAGCGCCGTCCCGACGCAGCCGACAGGCGAGTGCGCATGATTTTCCCGACCGCGAAGGCGAACGCGGCCTATGCCCACGTCAAGAGCCTTGCCGGCGAGGTTTACGAGGAATCGCTCGTTGGCGTTTCGCCGGAAGATCGCCGCGTCCTGGTCAAGGCCCTGGAGACAATGGTGCAGAATCTTGCCGATGGTGAGACGCCGCCCTCGGAAAAAGTGAAGAATACGGAAGGCGCAGCAGCATGAACGCGGTAGCCAAACTAGATGAGAATGCGGCCAAGCTGGAGATGGACGCTCCCGCGAAGCCGGCGGCAGCTCCGGTAACGGTCGCTCCGCAAGTAGCTCCGGCGCCGGTAGCGCCGAAGAAGAAGCGCCGTGCCGGCCGCTTCCTTTTGATGTTTGTGCTGCCGGCTGCGTTGATCGCCGGCGGCAGCTATGTCTGGTTGACCGGCGGCCGCTATCAGGAGACCGAGAACGCCAATCTGCAGCAGGCCAAGGTGTCGATAGCCGCCGATACGGCCGGCCGCATTGTTCAGGTCGACATTTTCGACAACCAGTCTGTCAAGCAGGGCGACGTATTGTTCGCCATCGACCCCGAGCCCTACCGGATCGCGTTGGCTCAGGCCGACGCGGCGGTGGCGGGCGCACGGCTCAATGTCGAGCAACTGCGTGCGGCCTACAGCCAGGCGCTGGCGCAGGAGAAGTCCGACGAAAGCCAGGTCCAGTACGCGCAGTCGCAATACGACCGCGCCGCCGACCTTGCCCACAAGGGCATCAACGCCAAGTCGTCGCTGGACGAGGCCAAGAACGACCTCGACAAGGCCAAGCAGCAGCTGGCCGTGGCCCAGCAAGGGATCGTCAGCGCCAAGGCGGCACTTGGCGGCAATCCCGACATCGAGACCGACAAGCATCCGACGGTAATGGCGGCGCTCGCAGCACGCGACAAGGCGGCCTACGATATGGTCCAGACCACGGTCAAGGCGCCTGCCGACGGCATCATCAGCCAGGCCGCTTCGTTCAAGGTCGGCCAGTATGTCGGTTCGGGCACGCCGCTGTTTTCGCTGGTCGAGACCGGCGACACCTGGGTCGACGCCAATTTCAAGGAAACCCAGCTCACCAACATGAGGCCGGGCCAGAAGGCCGAAATCGTGGTCGACACCTATCCGGGCAAGACGTTCGAAGCCACCGTCAAGGCGATCGGCGCCGGCACCGGGGCCGAGTTCTCGCTGCTGCCTGCGCAGAACGCCACGGGCAACTGGGTCAAGGTCACGCAGCGCATTCCGGTCCGCCTGGAATTGACCGATGCCGAGGCCAAGATGGCGCTGCGCACCGGCATGAGCGCGACCGTCACGGTGGACACCGGCGTTTCCCGCGGGCTGCCGAGCATTTTCCGCCGCGCCACGGCAGGCGAGCCCAAGTAAAGAGGCCTGACAGCGGCCGCATAGCAAACAGCGAGATGGACGCAGGTGACAGGATTGGTCCGAGGGAGGCGCAGGAAGGGTTGAATGCGCAGACGGGCTGCGCTGCAGCCTGCCTGAGCAGAAAACTCCGCACAGGATCTTCGGTCCTCAGGTTTCCGGACGGCAGGCGCCCGCTTTGTCGAGACGCTCAGTCGATGTAACCCCCACATCGGTGCTCGCGTCCCACCGCGATGAGGGTCTCTCTACGGCGAGGGCCTCGCCGTCCGGAAACCTAATGTACACGTTTTTGTTACCTGCTGGAAGTTTTACGTCATGAGCAGTCCAGAACCCTTTCGCGAAGTGCCGCACCGCGGCCTGATCACAGTTGCGCTCATGCTGGCGACGATTATGCAGGCGCTCGACACGACGATCGCCAACGTTGCGCTGCCGACCATGACCGGCGATCTCGGCGCCTCCCCCGACAACATCAACTGGGTGCTGACCTCCTACATCGTTGCCGCGGCGATCATGACGCCGGTGACCGGCTGGCTGGCCGACCGCTTCGGCCGCAAGGAGCTGTTCCTGACGGCCGTGGTCGGCTTCACCGTCTTCTCCATGCTGTGCGGCATTGCCTGGAGCCTGGAGACCATCGTTTTGTTCCGGCTGATGCAAGGCGTGTTCGGCGCGGCCATCGTGCCGCTGTCGCAGACCTTCCTGCTCGACATCAACCCCAGGGAACGCCACGGTCAGGCCATGGCCATCTGGGGCGCCGGCATCATGCTGGGACCGATCCTTGGCCCGACGCTGGGTGGCTGGCTGACCGAGAATTTCAACTGGCGCTGGGTGTTCTTCATCAACCTGCCGGTCGGCATCATCGCCTTCCTCGGCATGGCCGCATATCTTCCCAGCGTCGCCCGGCGGGTGCGCAGCTTCGATTTCTTCGGCTTCACCATGCTCTCGCTCGGTGTCGGGGCGCTGCAGCTGATGCTCGATCGTGGCGGCGAGGTCGACTGGTTTTCCTCGATCGAGATATGGATCGAGCTTGGACTTTCCATCACCGGGTTCTGGGTATTCACCATTCACACGGTGACGGCGGAGCACCCCTTCATCGACCCGAAGATATTCCTAGATCGCAATTTCGTCACCGGGCTGGCGTTCATCTTTGTCATGGGCGTGCTCATCTTGGCGAGCATGTCGCTGCTGCCGCCCATGCTGTCGACCATCTTCGGCTATCCGACCCTCACCATCGGCATCGTCCTGGGGCCGCGCGGTGTCGGCACGATGATTGCAATGCTGTTCGTCGGGCGGATCATGCACAGGATCGATGCCAGGATCCTCGTCGTTATCGGCTTCCTGCTGACCGCGCAATCGCTCTACACGATGTCGAGCTTCTCGCCGCAGATGGACAACTGGCTTATCCTCAGCTCCGGCATCATCCAGGGCCTTGGAATGGGAATGGTGTTCGTGCCGCTGTCCACCGTGGCCTTCGCCACGCTCGACGCACGCTTCCGCACCGATGCAACGGCGTTGTTCAGCCTGGTGCGCAATCTTGGCTCGTCGATCGGCGTATCGGTCGTGACGGTTCTGCTGGTGCGTAACACGCAAATCAACCACGCCGAGCTCTCGGCCTATGTCAATCCGTTCAATCCCAACCTCTGGGCCGCGTCGGCGGCAGCGGCGGTCGGCGATCCGGCGGCGCTGTCGCTGGTGGATCGCATGGTCAATATCCAGGCGATGATGATCTCCTACGTCAACGACTTCAAGCTGCTGATGATGATGACGCTGCTTGCCGTCCCGTTTGTTTTCCTGCTGCGCAAGCCAAAGGCTGCGCCGCCCGCCGGTGGGGCACCTGCCGCGCATATGGACTAAGCCTCAGGGCTTACAGCAACCGCGACCGGCTCAAGGCTCCAGTTGCTCGTGCCGGTCGCGTCGGCGTTGAGCCGGTTCACCTGCCATTAGTATATCCGGACCAATATGCAGTCGCTTTTGGTTTGAAGGCGAGCCTCCTTTTCTTGTCTCAAGCATCAGCGGAGGAATTGTATTTGGCCACGAAATCATCCAGGCAAACCGCCGAAGCGCCCGAATCCGCCAATTTGACGACGCTGGCACAACTGGCGACTGCCTCATACGAGACCCTCGAGCGCGAGCTTCGCGCCACGGTTGCAACGCTTCAGGACCAGGCGCTGCGATTCCAGACCGCGATCGAGAACATCTCGCAAGGCATCTGTTTCTTTGACGCCGATGAACGGCTGATCCTGTGCAACCGACGCTATGCGGAAATCTATCGCCTTGCGCCGGAGCAATTGCAGCCGGGTGCGGCGCTGCGCGAAATCGTCGAGCGGCGCGTCGCTGTCGGGACCGCCGCAATGAATGCGGACGCCTATCTGACGTTGGCGAGGGCAGTCAATTCGGGTACGGCCTCGGGAAACTGGACAGCCGAGCTCGCCGATGGCCGGACAATTCAGGTCTGCCATCAGCCGATGCCCGACGGCGGCTGGGTGGCCACGCACGAGGACATCAGCGAGCTCAGCGCCAATCGCTTGGTCGTCGACGAGCGTATCTCGTTGCAGACGCTGATCGACCTGGTGCCTGACTACATGTGGGTGAAGGACACCGAAAGCCGCTTCGTCGTCGCCAACCGAGCCATTGCGTCCGACAGCGGTCGGGACAGCACAAGCGACATGATCGGTCTGAGCGACTTCGACCTTCACGCACCGGATCTTGCGCACAAATTTCGCTTCATCGAGCAGGAACTGATGCGCGACGGACAACCGATGATCGACGAGGAGGAGTTCGTCGTTGATGCGTCAGGCACCGGCAAATGGTTCCTGTCGACGAAGCTGCCGTTGCGCAACGTTCAAAACAACATTTTCGGCCTCGTCGGCATTGCCCGCGACATCACTGCGCGCAAGCAAGCCGAGATCCTGCGCGACGGGCAGGCGCATATCCTCGAGATGATCGCAAAGAGCGCTCCCCTCGAAGACGTGCTCGAGCGGCTCATGCGTCTGGTCGAGTCCCAATTGGCAGGCATATTCGGTTCGGTCTTGCTGCTCGACAAGGATGGCAGCCATTTGCGCCATGCCGCCGCGCCGAGCCTGGCGAGAGACTACACCAACGCCATCGATGGCGCCGCGGTCGGCCCCAGGGCAGGGTCTTGCGGAACCGCTGTCTATCGGCGCGAACCGGTGATTGTCGCTGATATCATGCAGGATCCGCTTTGGCAGGATTATCGCGAACTCGCGCGGCCGCACGGTTTGCGTTCATGCTGGTCGACCCCGATCCTGTCGCACCAGGGCGCCGTGCTCGGCGTCTTTGCGATGTATTCGAGGACGGTGCGCGAACCGACCGAGCCCGAGACGCGCCTCATCGATTTCACCACGCGCATCGCCGGGATCGCCATCGAACGCAAACAGGCCGAAGATCGGATCCACTTCATGGCCAACCATGACGTGCTGACCGGGCTTCCCAATCGCGCCTTGCTCGAGGACCGGCTTGCGCAGGCGGTCTTGTACGCCCAGCGATACGATCGCTGGGTGACAGTGGTATTCATCGATCTGGACAATTTCAAATTCGTCAACGACACGCTCGGCCACAATGCCGGCGACGAACTTCTCAAGATCGCCGCAAGTCGCATGGTCGACTGCGTAAGGGCAACCGATACCGTCGTGCGGCTTGGCGGCGACGAATTCGTCATCGTGCTTTTCGACCAGCCGGCGAACGTCGATCTCGTCTCCGAGACCTTGCAGAAGCTCCGGGCGGCACTTGCGGAGCCGGTTCGGCTCGGAGCGCATCTTGTGCGGGCGACGGCCAGCATCGGCATTGCCAACTATCCCAAGGATGGCACGGATCCCGATACGCTGCTGGCAAATGCCGATGCAGCCATGTATCGCGCCAAGGAGTTCGGCCGCGACAATTTCCAGTTTTACGCTCCGGAGTTCAACACCAGGGCGCATGAAAAATTCGTGCTTCAGGAAGAGCTGCGAAATGCCTTGGCGCGTTCGGAATTCACGCTGCTCTATCAACCGCAGGTGGACCTTCGGTCAGGTCGGGTTTTTGCGGTCGAGGCATTGATACGCTGGAACCATCCAACGCTTGGCACGATAATGCCGACGATGTTCATCCCGACCGCCGAGGAGACAGGTCTGATCGTACCGATCGGCGACTGGGTTCTGCATGAGGCGTGCCGGCAGAACAAAGCCTGGCAATCCGCAGGGCTGCCGCCTTTGACCGTTTGCGTGAATGTGTCGGCGCGGCAATTCAGGGAACGCAACCTGATCGATCGCATCGTCAGCGCGCTGAAGGACAGCGGGCTGGAGGCCAGGTATCTCGAGCTGGAGGTGACCGAGAGCCTTATCATGCAGGATATCGACGTCGCCGTCGTGACCATGAACGCCCTGCAAAGCCTGGGTGTCCAGATCTCGATCGATGATTTCGGCACCGGCTATTCCAGCCTCAGCGCACTCAAGACCTTTCCCGTGGCGCGGCTGAAGATCGACAAGTCCTTCATCAGGGATCTCGCCGCCGACGAGAACGACCAGGCTGTGGCCAGCGCGGTGATTTCATTGGGGCAAAATCTCAACCTGAGGGTCATCGCCGAAGGGGTTGAGACGGATGATCAGGTCGCCTTCCTGCGCAGGAACAACTGCGACGAAATGCAGGGCTATCATTTCAGCAGACCAGTTTGTGCGCAGGACATCGAGCAATTGCTCGGTGGCGGCCGCGCAGACTGACGGATCGGCCATCCTGCAGGTTTTCGCCGATCGAATGGCGGAGGCTTATCTACCGAGCACAAGGCACCAGTAGCGAAGCGTGCTGTCGCGGCCGTCACGTACATAGGCGAGGCCGAAGCGGGTGAAGCGCGGGTCGAGCATGTTGCGGCGATGGCCTGGCGAATTCACCCAGATATCGAACAGCTTCTGCTGGTCGAAGCGGCCTTCGGCGATGTTTTCGGCGGCAGCGCCGGCAATGCCATTGTCCTTGACGCGCGAGGCAAAATCCTTGCCCCAGCCGGTGGTGTGATTCATGCGGCCGCCGCGCGCCATATAGCCGGCCTGCTGCAAGGCTGCCTGTTCGAGCTGAGGATCGGGGACAAGCGGTCCAAGACCGGCTGAGGCGCGAATGCCGGCCAGCGTGCCAGCGGCGGAGGCAGAGACGCTGGCGCCTTCGCCGGTCGGCAGCACGGCGGTTGCGCAGGCGGTGAGCCCGGCAAGCGCGCCAAGGCCGGCAGCTCTGAGCAGCACGCGCCTGCTAAAGCTTGATCGGGCCTCATAATTTTCGATTTTCGTAACGGTCATGCCCGCCTGACATAACGGCGATCGTGGCTTTTGCCGGGCAAGCGCTCAAAAATCTCGCTCACTGCGGTTCGTCGTCCCGGTGGTGAAAATCTGACACGTGGTCCCGAGACGGAATAGCCGTTTTGACCGATCGGTGACCTCCACCGGTGCGCGCTGCGAATGGCTGCTTCGCGCCTTTAGCCGTCCGTGAAATCCCGCTGATTGCACGCCACGGCGCGATATTCTGCAGGATAGGCACCCAACCACCGCCGATAGCCGCACTCCTGCCGCAGACCGCCTAGCTAGCAGACACTTGGCTAATCCCGGCATGGATCCAAGCACGTGTCTGTTCCAGCACCTCATCGGAAAACGCTGGCTCGTCAATCGCCCGGGCGAGGATCACTGCCCCCACCATCGCCGCAAAGCTTCCGATCGCCGCGCGGCGCCTGTCTGCCGCATCCAGCTCCGGGAACGCCTTGCCAATACGGTCGATCTGCGATCGAAGACCTTCGGTCATGGCCGAGCGCGCTGCCGGGGTTTGATGGCGGATGGCCGCGGCAAGGCCCGCCGTCGGGCAACCACCGGCGCAGTTGTCGCGATGCCGGGGTGAAAGATAGTCATCCACATAAGCGCGAAGACCGCGCCCTCCGCCTGTGTCCGCGGCGAGGACATGGGCAAGGGTCTGCGCAATCAGGTCGTCTTTCGAGTTGAAGTGACCATAGAAACCGCCATGGGTCAGCCCGGCGGCCTTCATCACCTCAGCCACGCTGACCGCATCGAATCCCTTGTCGCGAAACAGCCGGCTGGCAACCTCCAGAATCCGGCGGCGGTTCTCCGCCATCTGCTCTCGGCTGACCTTCATTTCAAAATTCTCCGCCGGCTCCGTTGACATTTACATGATGGTCATCATATTTATCTGCAATCATGATGACCGTCATGAATATAAGTTCCTACAGAGAAAAGAGCAATCCCATGACCGCCATTCCGTCAGTCCTCATCACCGGCGCCTCCACCGGCATCGGAGCTTCCTATGCCGATCGCTTTGCGCGCCGCGGGCACGACCTCGTGCTAGTTGCCCGCGACACGGCACGAATGGAGGCGCTGTCAGCGCGCCTGCGTCAGGAGACCGGCGTGGCGATCGACATCGTCCAGGCTGATCTCACGCAGCCCACCGATCTTGCAACGGTGGAGACGAGGCTGCGCGACGACGCCAGCATCGGGATCCTCGTCAACAATGCCGGAACGGCCATTGGCGGAAGCTTCATCGAGCAGAGCACGGATGACGTGACGCGCCTAGTTGCGCTCAACACGACCGCACTTCTGCGGCTTGCCAGTGCCATCGCCCCGCGCCTTGCGGCGGCGGGCGAAGGCTCGATCGTCAACATCGGCTCAGTGGTCGGCCTGGCGCCGGAGTTCGGCATGACGGTCTACGGCGCAACCAAAGCCTTCGTGCTGTTTCTGTCGCAGGGACTCAGCCTCGAACTCGAACCGAAGGGTGTCTACGTCCAGGCCGTGCTTCCCGCCACGACGCGAACGGAGATCTGGGAACAGGTCGGCGCCGACATCAACACTCTTTCCAACGTGATGGAGGTGGACGATTTGGTTGATGCGGCACTGGTCGGCTTCGACCGCCGCGAACCGGTGACCATCCCGCCGCTTCCCGATGCCGGGCAGTGGGACGCGCTTCAGGCCGCGCGCCAGGCCATGCTTCCAAACTATCGGAACGAACATCCCGCCGAGCGGTACCGCAAGGTCGCCTGAGCACCAACAACGCCATTTCGATAAACGACCTCCGCCGCGGCGGGGGACAAACAAAGGTGACCTATGACGAGCAAAACGCTGTTTGAGCCCTATACTGTCGGCTCGCTAACCCTCTCCAATCGTATTGTGATGGCGCCCCTGACGCGCAATCGCGCTGGCCCGGACTTCGTTCCAGGCGATCTCGCCGCGGAGTATTACGGCCAGCGCGCGTCGGCCGGCTTGCTGATTTCCGAGGCCACGCAGATCTCGCAACAGGGACAAGGTTACCAGGACACGCCAGGCATCTACTCCCAGGCTCAGATCGACGGCTGGCGCAAGGTCACGACCGCCGTGCACGCCAAGGGCGGGCGGATTTTCCTGCAGCTCTGGCATGTCGGCCGCGTCTCGCACGTCGACCTACAGGAGAACGGGGCAGCGCCGGTTGCTCCGTCGGCGATCCGGGCCGGAACCAAGACGTTTGTGAACAACGGCTTCTTCGATGTCTCGGAGCCGCGCGCGCTTGAACTGGAGGAGCTTCCGGGGCTTATCAATGATTTCCGACAAGCAGCCGCGAACGCCATTGAGGCCGGTTTCGATGGCGTCGAGATTCACGGTGCCAACGGCTATCTGCTGGACCAGTTCGCCAAAGACAGCGCCAATGTCCGCACCGATGCCTATGGCGGCTCGGTCGAGAACCGCGCCCGTCTGATGCTGGAGGTTGCGACAGCGGTGGTCGAGGAGATCGGCGCCGCGCGCACCGGAATCCGGATTTCGCCCGTATCGCCCGCCAACGGCATCTCCAGCAGCGCCCCCCAGGCGCAGTTCGACTATATCGTCGATCAACTCGACGCTTTGGGCATCGTTTACATCCATGTAGTCGAGGGCGCCACGGGCGGATCGCGCGATGTCGCGCCGTTCGACTTCGGATCGCTCCGCCGGCGCTTCAACAACACCTATATCGCCAACAACGGCTATGATCTCGAGCTTGCGACGTCGCGGCTGGCCGAGGACAAGGCCGACCTGTTCGCCTTCGGTCGCCCCTTCATCGCCAATCCCGACCTTGTGGAGAGGCTTGGGACCCGCGCACCGCTGGCGGCCGTCGATCCGGCTACGATCTATGGCGGGGGCGCCGCGGGCTATACGGATTATCCCGCCATTGCAGCCGCAAGCCGCCCATGAGCCATCAGAGGGCCGCGCTTGCGCGGCAACTATCCCACGTCGACAGCGGTGCCTCGTCCTCTTGGAGATCATCGCTATGCTTATTCTGAAACAATCGGCCGTTTTCGCGCTCACCGGGGTGGCGGCACTCTCCTCAGCGGCGTGGGCGGATAATGCCTCGCCGGTCGGGTTGTGGAGGAACGTCGACGGCGTCAGCGGCAGGCCAAGGGCGCTGATCCGCATCATGAAAAAGTCTTCTTTGCCCCGAACGAAAGCCTGACCTGTACGAAGTGCGAAGGCGCCTTGAAGAATGCGCCCGTTATCGGCCTGGTGATCCTATCCGGCCTGAAGAAGGACGGCGTCGAATATACAAGCGGGCGGGTCCTCCATCCCGACAGCGGTAAGGTCTACAGCAGCAAAATCCAACTGACGGACGGCAGCAAGAAGCTCAACGTGCGCGACTACATTGGTGTCCAATACGCGGTCGCTCGCAGATTTGGGTGTGTCAGGAATAGACTAGCTAGCATCGACAGGAAATCTGTCGATGCAGAGACAACTGGCTAGGCGGCCTTCACGAGCCTCGTTCTGGGCGTCGATGAGACCCGGCCGGCCCGATCGTCCTCGGTATGTTCCCACCAGTCGCCAAGGGCATCGATGAGCGGCACAAGCTTGAGACCGGGCTTCGTGAGGTCGTAATCCACGCGTAGCGGATAGCCGGCATGCGCCGTTCGCCGCACAATCCCGGCTTCCTCCAGCTTGCGCAGTTCGAGCGCCAGTATGCGGTGCGAGACGGTCGGGTTGTCCCGCCTCAGATCGCTGAAGCGCTTGGTCCCGTCCTTGAGATAATACAGCAGCAAGGTGGGCCAGCGACCGCTGAGCACACGCATGGTCTCCTCTATCGGGCAGCGTGAGACGACGTCTTTCATGGCGGGGACCTGGTTACAGAATAGTGCGTAATTTACATGGGGCGACCAGCGTTTAGGGTCAAGTTTCGCTGCGCAGCGTAATCCCTAAATCATGGAAGAGACAAAGAAATGGAACCTATTCTCCTTTACGGCTTCCCGCTGGGAAGTTCGATGGGGCTTGTCGCTGCATTTGAACGCGTCGGACAGTCCTACCGCCTGTGTCGAGTCGACATGCTCACTGAAATGAAGAACGACGCCTATGCCAGCATCAACGGCCGTCAGGAAACGCCGGTATTGATCACGGACCAGGGCAGGGTGCTCACCGAGACCATGGCGATTGCCGCCTGGCTCGAAGCCCGCGATACGCAACGTCGTATCAGCTTCGAGCCTCGCTCGCCGGAAGCAGACCGGATGCACCAGCTGGTGGCCTTCGTGAACACCGGCTTCACCGCCGCTTTCACCCCGCTCTGGGCTGCATATGAAATGGAATCGGCTGAACCGGCCCTGCTGGCGACCTTGCGTGATTTCGGCCGCAAGGTCGTTACCAACCGCCATGACCAGCTCGAGGCGATGATCCTCGACACGGACTTCCTGGTTGGCGATCGGCTGACGCTTGCCGATACCACCTTGATCGGCGTGGCGCGCTGGGCGGAGTTCCACCAGGCGGTCGACGGCACCGCTTATCCCAAGCTGGCGGCGCTACGCCGCCGCATTGAAGCCGATCCGGCCGTGCGATACGCGCTCGCTGTCGAGGCTGGCGAAAAGCCCGCCGGGTCCGGCGCTTGCCTCGGTCACGTGCCGCTGGCGGCGGTGATCGATCGCTTCGCGGCCTAATCTGTTCGTTCAGCCGCCCGGCGCCCCGGCGCCGGGCGGTGGCGACAAGCTTGCCGAGATCGGCTATCATATCGCCGTTCTTGAAGTGGCAGCTGCGGGCGGCCATCCTGGTGGTGACCTCCCCGACACACGGGAGAAAGGTTATGGCCGGCTTTCATGTCATGGCGGACGCAGGTGGAATGCATGTACAGCCCAAGGTGCGCCGCATCAGCACCGAGGATCTGCTCGATGCGCTCCGTCTCGGCGTAGAGGATTTCTGGGCCAAGCCATCGCATTACGTGTTCCTGTGCCTGATCTATCCGGTGGTCGGCCTGATCCTGACGCAGTGGACGTCGGGCTCGAACGCCATCCAGCTCATCTATCCGCTGATGTCCGGCTTCGCTTTGGTCGGTCCGTTCGCCGCTATCGGCCTTTACGAAATCAGCCGCCGGCGCGAGTTCGGCATGGATACATCCTGGTGGCATGCGCTCGACGTGCGCCACTCCCCGGCGCTGCCCGCGATTGCGGTCATCGGTATGATGCTGGTGGTACTGTTCCTGCTCTGGCTGTTCACCGCGCAATCGATCTACACCAGCCTGTACGGCAATCAGCCTCCGGCCTCTATCGTCGGCTTTATTCGCGAGGTGCTGACGACCAGCAAGGGCTGGACACTGATCCTGCTCGGCAACCTGGCCGGGTTCGCCTTCGCCGCGATCGTGCTGGCGACGACCGTCGTCGCCTTTCCGCTGCTGCTCGACCGCGATGTCGGCGCGGTCTCGGCAGTCGAGACGTCGGCAAGGGCAGTTATGACAAACCCGCTGCAGATGGCGCTGTGGGGCCTGATCGTTGCCGTGCTCCTGGTCATCGGCTCGATCCCACTATTTGCCGGGCTTGCCGTCGTCATGCCCATCCTTGGCCACGCGACCTGGCATCTCTACCGCAGGGTGGTCGAACCGGAGCGGGCACAGCAGGTCAGGCGGCCGATGTAGGACCGATCAGCGTTGCGCGTCGGTTGCCATCTTGACGGCCAGCGCGGTCAGCACCGTGCCCATCATCCAGCGCTGGATCACCATCCATAAGGGCCGCCCGGCGAGGAAAACGGCGATCGAGCCGGCCGTCACCGCGATGATGGCATTGACGGTCAGGCTGATCGCGACCTGCGTGGCACCGAGCACCAGAAGCTGCGACAGCACGTGGCCCTTGCCGGGGCTGATGAATTGCGGCAGCAGCGACAGATAGAGCACTGCCACCTTCGGGTTGAGCAGGTTCGTCATCAGGCCCATGGCGAACAGCTTGCGCGGCCTGTCTTTCGGCAGTTCGCGGATATGGAAGGGCGAGCGCCCGCCGGGCTTTACCGCTTGCCAGGCGAGCCACAGCAAATAGAGCGCGCCGGCAAGGCGCAGCACATCATAGGCGAACGGCACGGCGAGCAGCAGCGCAGTGATGCCGAACGCCGCCGACAGCACGTAGAACAGGAAACCGAGCGCAACGCCGCCCAGCGAGATCAGCCCGGCCTTCGGCCCTTGCGACAGCGAGCGCGAGATCAGATAGATCATGTTCGGGCCAGGCGTCAGCACCATGCCGAGGCAGACCAGCGCGAAGGCAAGGTGGTTGGCGGGTTCAGGCAAGGGCGCATCTCCGGATCAGGACACTCACCACATGCTTCCATCACCCGCAAGGGCATGAGGGCAGGAGCCGTTGCGCCAGCGCGCTGCGCCCCTGCCTTAGTCACCAATCCCATCGGTTTCAGCCGACGATGTGTCTCGTTCGACAATCGTGCGGCACAACGAAAGCTGGTGACAGGGCGAAGCGCTTCGGTTAATCCGGTCCGGCCGCTACGGACCGTCGGTCGCGGCGCTTGCAAGCATCATGATACAGGGACAATGGCATGGCGGATTCGCCCGACATCATCGGTTCGCTCGCAGACCTGTCGGGAGCCTATTCAGCCATCCTGTGCGACGTCTGGGGCGTAGTGCACAATGGCGAATGGCATTTCCCCGCGGCGGCTGCCGCGCTGATTGCTGCTCGCGCGGCGAAAATACCTGTCGTGCTGATCACCAATTCGCCGCGCCGCAGTGCCGACGTGGTGGCGCAGATGAACGCCATCGGCGTTCCCCCCGCCGCCTATGACCGTGTCGTGACGTCCGGCGACGTTACCCGCGACCTGATCGCCGAAGGGCCGCGAAAGATCTTCCATATAGGCGCCGATCGGGATTTCACGCTCTATGACGGTCTCGACATCGAACTCGTTGAGGAGTTCGAAGCATCCGGCGTAGTCTGCACCGGCCTGTTCGATGACGAGGTGGAGAAGCCGGAAGATTATGCCGATCTTCTGCAGAAGCTGCGTGCCAGGAACCTGCCCTTCATCTGCGCCAATCCCGACATCGTCGTCGAGCGCGGCGAACGCATGATCTGGTGCGCAGGCGCTTTGGCCCGCGAATACGCACAGCTTGGCGGACGCACGCTGATCGCCGGCAAGCCCTACGCGCCGGTCTATGACGTCGCCATGAAGGAGATCGCCGACATTCTCGGCCGCTCGGTCGAGCGTTCACAGGTTCTGGCCATCGGCGACGGCATGATGACCGACATCAAGGGCGCGGCCGACAATGGCTTCGACGTGCTCTACGTGTCGGGCGGCATCCATGCTCGCGACTACGGTGAGACGCTGCAGCCGGATCCGGCCAGGCTCGCGGCCTTTCTGGAAAAATACGGCTACAGGCCGGTCGCGGTGATTCCAAGACTGCAATAGGTTCAAGCCATGACGGCAATGTTCGAACGCATTTCCGCAACCGCACCGCTGCCGGCGCATCTGCGCGGCGGCGTGGTGGCTATCGGCAATTTCGACGGCGTCCACCGCGGGCACCAGGCGGTGCTCGAACGCGCGCGCGCCGAAGCGGAGCGTCGCGGCGTGCCTGCCCTGGTGCTAACCTTTGTACCGCATCCGCGAAAGGTGTTCAGGCCGGACATGCCGTTGTTCGTGCTGACGCCGCCGCCGATGAAGGCGCGGCTGTTGTCGCATCTGGGCTTTGCGGCCCTGGTCGAGCAACCGTTCACACGCGAGTTCGCCTCCTTGTCGGCGGAGGCTTTCGTCACCGGCGTGCTCGAGCGCAACCTCGGCATAAGCCACGCCGTCACCGGCTTCGATTTCCACTTCGGCAAGGACCGCCAGGGCGGCCCGGCCTATCTGATGGCGGCCGGCGAGCGCCATGGCTTCGGCGTCACGCTGGTCGATGCGTTTCGCGACGAAAGCGCCGATGCGTTTCGCGACGAAAGCGCCGAGGTGGTTTCGTCGAGCCGCATACGCACGCTGCTGTGCGAGGGTAATGTGGCCGAGGCCGCCGGCTTGCTCGGCTACCGTTTCACCGTCGAGGCGCAGGTGATCGGCGGCCAGCAGCTCGGCCGGACGCTCGGCTTTCCGACCGCAAACATGAGGCTTTCGCCGGAAGCCACCCTCAAGGAAGGGATTTATGCCGTCCGCTTCCGCCGCGCCGATGGTTCGCTTTATGATGGCGTCGCCAGTTTCGGCCGCCGGCCGACGGTCGACGACAATGGCGCGCCGCTGCTGGAGACCTTCGTCTTCGACTTTTCCGGCGAGCTCTACGGTGAGATTTGTGCCGTGTCCTTTTTCGGCTACCTGCGCTCGGAGGTGAAGTTCGACGGGCTTGACGCTCTGGTCGCCCAGATGAAGCGAGACGAGGCCGAGGCGAAGGCATTGCTCGCCGGCGTCAGGCCGCTTTCCGGGCTGGACGCGGCCATAGCTTTTTAGAGCGTCGTCCCGAACCGAAGGTCAGCGAAGCAAAAAGTGGGAACCGGTTTTCCGATTAAGATCATGCTCAAACCAGAATTTATCTCTTCAGCGCCAGGCCAAGGGCGATGAAGGTCCAACCCTGGAAGATCAGGTCGACGGCCAGGAACAGTCCGAGCACCCACACGCTGTTGACCGGCCAGCCCATTGCGATGACCAGTCCCGCCAGCGCGCTGATGATGCCGGCCGCGACCACCCAGCCCCAGCCCGGCTGCGGCCGGTGGCTGTAGCCGACCCAGGCCCTGAGCACGCCTGAAGCAAGGAGCGCGACCGCCAGGAGGAAGGTCAGCACCGTCGAGGCGAGGACCGGATTGTCGAAGGCGAAGAACCCGGCGACGGCGTAGAGGAGGCCGCTGAGCAGCCAATAGAAGAAGCGGCCCCATGTCTTCACGCCGAAGGCATGGATGATTTCGACAATGCCGGCCATCAGCATCAGCCAGCCCACGACAAAGACGGAGGCGACGGTTGCGATGAACAGATTGCCGAAGGCGATGCCGCCGAAGACAAGCAGCAGCACCCCAAGCGCGACGAACCATCCCCATTTCGCCCGCGTCTGGCCAATGGCGTCTTTCATGGCATCGCTGTGCACGGTCATTGCCCTTCTCCCTCAAGGTTGCCTAGCTTCTTTGTTCCGGAAGGTAGCGCCGATCGCCTCGACCGTCCAGCGAGCAACCCGCACCGGAACGCACGCTAAAAGCGGGCGAACTCTTCGAATTTAAGTCAAATTTTACCGAAACCGCGCCATGGCTTTTTGCGAGCCCGCGTCTCTGCCGGGCGTGTTTCGCGCATACGGAGTGACAATGCGGTTTGCCCCGACGATCCCGACGGTCTTGGCCGCATTCATGCTCGGCACCTGCGGCGTTGCCAAGGCAGGCGAGGGCACCTTCGGCTGGCTATCCGGAGACTGGTACCTGACGGTCGGCGCCACCGGCATGGTTGCCCCGAATTTCGAGGGCGGCAAGAAGTACCTGCTCAGCGCCTCGCCCATCATCTCGCTCGGCAAGGCTGGTCCCGCGGCGCGCTTCACCTCGCGCAACGACAACATCTCATTGGCGTTGATCGACGATGACGGCGTCCGCGCCGGCCTGACAGGCAAGTTCCTGTTTTCCCGCGACGGTGATGACGCCGATGAATTGAAGGGTCTCGACCCGGTGCGTTGGGGCGGCGAGGCCGGCGGCTTCTTCGAATTCTATCCTTTGGATTGGCTGCGTGCCCGCGCCGAATTGCGGCACGGCATTCGCGCCCATAACGGCTTTGTCGCCGACATCGCCGCCGACGCCTTTTACGATGTGACGCCCGATGTCAGGATTTCCGGCGGGCCGCGCGTTTCGTTCGCCTCATCGGACTATTTCGACGCCTATTACGGCGTTGATGCCAAGGAGTCCCTGGCCTCGGGGCTTAGCGAATATCATCCCGGCGGCGGGGTGAGGTCGGCGGGCCTGGGCGGCGCGGTGACGTGGAAGGTGACCGAGCCGATGACGGCCAGCCTGTTCGGCGAATATTCCCGCCTGATGGGCCCGGCCGCCGATTCCAGCCTGGTCAAGGAGCGTGGCTCCAGGGATCAGTTCATGATCGGCGTGTCGACGACCTATCGCTTCGATTTCTCGATGTGATGTCTACCCCAGCAATCGCGTATCGATAGGATGCGTTGTGACCTCAACGATGTGGATGCCGTCGCGCGCCAGCAAATCTGGGTTGAAGAGATAGTTCCTTGTAAACGGCACGATCACACAAGGGACTTCCATAACCGCGTGCTTGGCTGTGGCGATAAAGTCCGTGCCGAGCCGCTGCGTCGTGGCCGTATCGTCCTTCCAGCCATCAGATAATTCCGGAGATGCAACGGTAACGCTGTCCGGCACTTCGATTTCCAGAAGCTGATAGGTCTGGGGCAGGTCTTCCGCGTCCACATGCACCAGAATTTCGAGAAGCGCTGTAGCTGGATGATCGGCGCAGTAGACGATCGGTGTCCCCATCACGTGCCAACGGCCGGCGCTGACCATGCCACCAACGCCGGAGAGATCGGCGTAGCTGGAAATGCGCCACAACCGCATATGCTAGGCGAGAATGCCGTAATCGATGCGATGGAGTTCTTCTTCCACCAGGACGGCACCCGTCTCGGACTGCAAGAGGTTGATCGGTATCTCGTTGAGCACTCTGCTGCGCTTGCGTAACCAACGCTGCGCCTTTTCATGACTGCCGAAAACCCGGTCCGCCATCGCTGAAACCCGCTCAAGTCGCTGGACGCGGTCGGATTCGGCGATCGTCAGAGTCTCGTTTCGCTCTTTACGACGCGCCAGGGTCCGTCGCGGGCCAACGATCTTGTAGATTTCATCACTACTGAAGCCCCGTTGACGGAGCCCTTCGACCCTGGTGACATGAACAAGAAACCGTTCTGTCGCGGTATCGGGGATCGCGGTGTCGGCTTCTGGGCGAACCTTGATACGCAGACTAGACATGGGCTGGCTCCGCTGCCACTTGCCCCTAGATATAGGCGCAAGTGGCACATCATGCAAGGAAAGCCACGACAACAAACTAGCGACCATGGTGCCCCCGACAGGAAACCGCCGAGAGTTCGGGCTTTTCAATATCGCCTGTCTCGGCTAAAAGCCCAGCCATGACGAGCTTTTCGCGCCTTTTCGCGACCGCGATACGAATTACAGGCCCGGTGTTCCGGGCGGCCTGACCGCCGCCGGAGCGGCCGGGAATCTTGCGCGCGGCCTCTCGCGTCGTTTCCAGATCATCAACGCATATCGCCCAAAAGTGGGTCCGGTTTTGGGAAGACGATATGTGTCAAGCGAAGACTTCAACGCCCGGGCCCTTTTGCCGCCGGCACCGCATATGGCAGACAAATGACTGATACCGATACCGCCGAGACGATCGACTATTCCAAAACGCTCTACCTGCCGCAGACGGATTTCCCTATGCGCGCCGGTTTGCCGGAAAAGGAACCGCTGCTGGTCAAGCGCTGGCAGGACATGGACCTTTATCGCAAGTTGCGCGAAGACGCAGCCGGCCGCGAAAAATACGTGCTGCACGACGGCCCGCCCTACGCCAATGGCAACATCCATATCGGCCATGCGCTGAACAAGATCCTCAAGGACGTCATCACCCGATCGTTCCAGATGCGCGGCTATGACTCGAACTATGTACCCGGTTGGGATTGCCACGGCCTGCCGATCGAATGGAAGATCGAGGAGCAATACCGCGCCAAGGGCAAGAACAAGGACGAGGTGCCGGTCAACGAGTTCCGGCAGGAATGCCGCGAGTTTGCGGCGCATTGGATCAAGGTGCAGGGTTCCGAATTCCAGCGGCTCGGCGTCGTCGGCGATTTCGACAATCCCTATACGACGATGGCTTTCCATGCCGAGGCGCGCATCGCCGGCGAGCTGCTGAAATTCGCCATGTCCGGCCAGCTCTATCGCGGCTCCAAGCCGGTGATGTGGAGCGTCGTCGAGCGCACCGCGCTGGCCGAGGCGGAGGTCGAATACCAGGACTATGAGTCGGACACGATCTGGGCGAAGTTTCCGGTCGTCAGCCTCGCTCGCCAGGTCATCAACATCGAGGATGGGCAGCCAGGCTTGGATCCGAAGCTGACGCAGACGTCGCTCGATCTGCTTGATGCCAACGTCGTCATCTGGACGACGACGCCGTGGACAATCCCCGGCAACCGCGCCGTCAATTACTCGCCGCGCATCAACTATGGTCTCTATGAGGTTACGGCGGCCGAGAACGCCTTTGGTCCTCAGCCCGGCGAAAAACTGATCTTTGCCGAGAAACTTGCTGACGACGCTGCCGCGAAAGCCAAGGTTACCTTGAATCGGCTTCGCAACGTTGGCACCGAAGAGCTTGAAAATCTTACGCTTTCGCATCCCCTCAAGAGTCTGGGTGGCGGCTACGATTTTCCCGTGCCGATGCTGGCCGGCGATCATGTCACCGACGATGCCGGAACCGGTTTCGTCCACACCGCGCCGGGACACGGCCGCGAAGACTTCGACGCCTGGATGGATGCCGCCTCTGATCTTCGCCAGCGTGGCATCGACATCGCGATCCCCTTCACCGTCGACGATGCCGGCTTCTTCACCAAGGACGCGCCGGGCTTTGGCCCGGACCGCGAGGGTGGAGCGGCGCGCGTCATCGACGACAATGGCAAGAAGGGCAACGCCAACCAGGCAGTCATCGACGAGCTGATCAAGCGCAACGCGCTGTTCGCGCGCGGCCGCCTGAAGCACTCCTATCCGCATTCCTGGCGCTCGAAGAAGCCGATCATCTTCCGCAACACGCCGCAATGGTTCGTCTATATGGACAAGGAGCTTGGCGACGGCACGACGCTGCGCAGCCGCGCGCTGAAGGCCATCGACCATACCCGCTTCGTGCCTGCCGCCGGCCAGAACCGCATCCGTGCCATGATCGAGGAGCGCCCGGACTGGGTGTTGTCGCGCCAGCGCGCCTGGGGCGTGCCGATCGCCGTCTTTGCCGATGCCGACGGCAATGTGCTGCGCGATGAGGCGGTCAACCAGCGCATCATGGACGCCTTCGAGAAAGAAGGCGCCGACGCCTGGTTCGCCGCCGGCGCCAGGGAGCGTTTCCTCGGCAACCACGATGCCTCGAAATGGCAGCAGGTGACGGACATCCTCGACGTCTGGTTCGATTCGGGCTCGACGCATGCCTTCACGCTTGAAGACCGGCCGGACCTGAAATGGCCGGCCGACGTCTATCTCGAAGGCTCCGACCAGCATCGCGGCTGGTTCCACTCCTCGCTGCTCGAAAGCTGCGGCACCAGGGGCAGGGCGCCCTATGACACCGTCGTCACGCATGGCTTCACCATGGATGAGGAGGGGCGGAAAATGTCGAAGTCGCTCGGTAACACCGTCGTGCCGCAGGACGTCATCAAGCAGTCCGGCGCCGACATCTTGCGGCTGTGGGTGGTGACGACCGATTATTGGGAAGACCAGCGGCTCGGCAAGAACGTGCTGCAGACCAATATCGACGCCTACCGCAAGCTGCGCAACACCATCCGCTGGATGCTGGGCACGCTTGCCCACGACGAGGGCGAGGAGGTGCCGCTGGACAAGATGCCGGAGCTGGAGCGGCTGATGCTGCACCGGCTCGCCGAACTCGATGAAATCGTACGTTCGGGCTACGACGCCTTCGAATTCAAGCGCATCACCCGCGCGCTGCTCGACTTCATGGTGGTCGAGCTGTCGGCCTTCTATTTCGATATCCGCAAGGATGCGCTCTACTGCGAAGCGCCTTCCAGCGTGAAGCGCAAGGCTTCCGTGCAGGTGGTACGCTATCTCTTCGACTGTCTGGTGAAATGGCTGGCGCCGATGCTGCCCTTCACCATGGAAGAAGCCTGGCTCGACCGCCATCCGGATGCGCTCTCGGTGCATCTCGATCAGTTCCCGGATATCCCGGCGGAGTGGAGGAACGAAGCGCTGGCGGAGAAGTGGCGCAAGGTTCGGCAGGTCCGCCGTGTCGTCACCGGGGCGCTGGAAATCGCCCGCGCGCAGAAGGTCATCGGCTCTTCGCTGGAAGCGGTGCCGGTCGTCACCCTCGACGATGCCGCGCTCGAAGCGGCGATCGCCGATGTCGACGTGGCTGAGATGGCGATCACCAGCGGTCTGGTTATCGTACACGGCGAGGCGCCGGCGGGTAGCTTTACACTCGACGACGTCAAGGGCGTCGCTGTGGTCGTCGAGAAGGCGGAGGACCGCGGCCTGGTGAAATGCGCGCGCTCCTGGCGCTACACCGCCGATGTCGGCTCAGATCCGGAATTCCCGGATGTTTCGGCCCGTGACGCAGCTGTCCTGCATGAGCTGAAGGCTTTGAGCCGCCTTTAAGGCGTGCACAAATGCCACGGCGGGCGGTCGATCGGCCCCCGGCGCGTTGCCCTTAACGAGTGGTTGAGGTAAACACGCGAAACTCCGGACGACAAATTGTCGCCGGAATTCCGTCGGAAGAGTATAGGCGACGGGGACCGGACCTTTCTTTGGCCGGCGGCAATCGAGAGGCTGTCTACAGTGGGACTTTTTGGCATGACCGAGAGAACTTACGCGCGCGTTGCGCTGCTGGCGCCGCTTGTCGTATCGGGCCTCACTTTGTCCGGCTGCATGGGCTCGCCCACTTACGGAACCGACAAGCCTGCTGCCACGCAGCTTGCCGACGACCTCACCGGGGCTTTTTCCTTCGCGCCCAAGCGCAAGAACAACATCGACTACAAGCCGCGCCCCGCGCTGGTGAAGCCAGGGCCGGGGCAGAAGGAAGTGTTGCCGCCGCCGCAGGAAAGCATCGAAGCGGCGAGTGCCGAATGGCCCGAATCGCCGGAGCAGCGCCGTGCCCGCCTGCGCGTCGATGCCACCCTGCATCAGGACGACCCCGCCTACCAGGCGCAGATCGTCGATGACGTGCAGACGGATCCGGCGTCGGTCAAGGCCGCGATGGCGCAGTCGGCTTCGAGCCATCCGCCGGCCTGGACTCCGGCCGATTCGGACAAGGGCCGCGCCGCGGAAATCAAGCGCCGCCAGGCTGAAGGCCAACAGGGCGACCCGACCACCCGCAGATATCTGAGCGAGCCGCCGGTGCAATACCGCGCTGCTGCCGCCACCGCGCCGCAGGACGATCTCGGCGAGGACGAGTACAAGAAGGAACGACGCCTCAAGAAGGAGGCGGCCGCCAAAAGCAGCCGCATGTTCGACTGGGTGCCTTGGTAGACTGGCGGCCACAGGCTTTTTTGGCCTGGATCGGTCAGACTGGATTTGGACCATTCTGCCGGAACTCAGGATCCGCGTCGCTCGCGAAAAAAGTCTTTCAGCAGCGCTGCTGCAGCGTTCTCGGCCATGCCCGGATAGATGTCGGGCGCATGGTGGCAGGTCGGTGACGTGAAGAAGCGAACGCCGTTGACCACTGCGCCGCCCTTCTCGTCGGCAGCGCCGAAATAGAGCCGGCGCAGCCTGGCGAAGGAGATGGCGCCGGCGCACATGGCGCACGGCTCCAGCGTCACATAGAGATCGTGGCCGCTGAGCCGCTCGCTGGAAAGCTTGCGGCAGGCCTCGCGGATCGCCAGCATCTCGGCATGGGCGGTGGGATCGGCAAACTCGCGCGTGCGGTTGCCGGCACTCGCAACGACCGTATCGCCGCCGACGACGACCGCGCCAACCGGCACCTCGCCACGCTGGGCGGCGGCTTCGGCTTCTTTCAGCGCCAGCCCCATGAAATCCTGCCGCTTCACGTGGTTTCCATTCCGATTATCTCCTCGCCACTAGAGCGCGATCCTGTTACTACCCGCGCAAACGAGCAAAGGCCACATGGACGACAAAAACAAGAAATTCCCGCGCAAAGCCGGCCCGAAGCCGGCAGGGCCGCGTGGTCGCGATGGCGCTTCCGACAAGGGCGGCAAGCCATCCTTCGGCGCGAAAAAACCCTACACTCCGCGCGGCGATCGGCCGGCGGCGGCCGAAGGCGAACGGCCGAAGCGCGACTTCAAGCCGAAGCTTGACTTCAAGGAAGGCGACCGGCCATTCAGCAAGGGACCAAGACCTGAAGGCAAGCCTTATGAGAAGCGCGAAGGTCCACGCAAGCCTTACGCACCGCGCGGGGACCGGCCGGCAGCCGCCGAAGGCGAGCGCGGCGAGAGGCGCTTCGACCGCCCCAAGCGTGACTTCGGCGATCGTCCCAAACGTGATCTTGGCGGCGATCGGCCCAATGGGGCACAAAGGGCACAGGCGGCATCGGAAGGCGGCTTCAAGCCGCGCCCGCGTCGCGTCGAGGCAACGGAAGAAGCCGGCGAACGCATTGCCAAGCGGCTGGCGCGTGCCGGCCTGGCCTCGCGCCGCGACGCCGAGGAACTGATTGCGGCCGGCCGCGTCAAGGTCAATGGCAAGGTGCTGTCCTCGCCGGCCTTCAATGTGATGCCCGGCGACATCATCCATCTCGACGGCATGGAGATCCCGCCGATCGAGCGCACCAGGCTGTTCCTGTTCCACAAGCCGGCCGGCGTGGTCACGACCAACCGGGATCCCGAAGGCCGCAAGACTGTCTTCGACGTGCTGCCGCCCGGGCTGCCGCGGCTGATGACCATCGGCCGGCTCGACATCAACACCGAAGGCTTGCTGCTGCTCACCAATGATGGCGGCCTGTCGCGCGTGCTCGAACTGCCGGCCACCGGCTGGCTGCGGCGCTACCGCGTGCGCGTCCATGGCAAGGTCGAGGAAAGCGCGCTCGCCGGCCTGCGCGAAGGCATTGCCGTGGACGGCGTCTTTTATGGCGCCATCGAAGCGACGCTCGACCGCGAGCAGGGTTCGAATGCCTGGCTGACGCTCGGCCTGCGCGAAGGCAAGAACCGCGAGGTCAGGAATATCCTGGGCGCGCTCGGTCTCGACGTGACGCGGCTGATCCGCATTTCCTACGGGCCGTTCCAGCTCGACGATTTGCCGGAAGGCCATGTGCTGGAGATCAAGGGTCGCGTGCTGCGCGACCAGCTCGGCGAGCGACTGGTCGAGGAATCAGGCGCCAATTTCGATGCCGATATCGCCAAGCCGTTTTCCAACAAACCGGTCAGGCGTGAGCGGGAGGAGGAGCCCGAGCGGCCGAAATTCACCCGCGATGGCGAACGCCGGCCGATCGGCGAGGGCGGCCTGATCAAGAACCGCAAGCGCCGAGAAGGCAGCCGCGACGAAGCGCTCGGCAAACTGTCGACAAGCCCCGACAGGAGCTTTGGGCCGAAAAAGAGCTTTGGCGAGCGTGGCCCCAGACCTGAACGCAGCGACTTTGGGGACAAACCCCGTGGCGACAAGCCTCGTGGCGGCTTCGGCGGCAAGAAGTCCGAACGCGAGCAGCGGCCGATCGAGCCGCCGGGCCAGCGTAAGGCCAATGTCTGGATGGCGCCGGGGGCACGGCCGATCGGCAAGGGCAGGGCGGAGGCAGACGCCGCGAAGGCGGCGGAAAACAAGCAGCGCAAGGCCTCGTTCAAGCCGTCTTACAGCAAGCCTGGCGGCAAGCCGCAAGGCGGCGGTGCAAAGCCGTTCGGCAAGCCGCGCGGCGAACGTCCGGATAGCGGTGGCGACCGGCCGCGCGGCGGCCCGAAAGGAAGCAATGCGGATCGTCGGCGGTGAGTTTCGCGGGCGTCCGCTGGCGACGCCCCGCACCTTTGCCATCCGCCCGACCACCGACCGCACGCGTGAGGCGGTCTTCAATGTGCTGGCGCATCGCTTTCCCGAAAGACTGGACGGCGCGCGCGTGCTCGACCTGTTCGCCGGCACCGGCGCGCTCGGCCTCGAAGCGCTGTCGCGCGGCGCCTCCTATGCCGTCTTCATCGAGGAATCCGCCGAAGGGCGCGGCCTGATCCGCACCAATGTCGAGGCTTTCGGCCTCACCGGCCGCACCAAGATATTCCGCCGCGACGCGACGGGCTTGGGCGAGGCCGGCACCATCGCCGCATTCGGCCTGGTCTTCGCCGATCCGCCCTATGGCAAAGGCCTTGGCGAACGCGCCTTGCGCGCGGCCAAGGCAGGCGGCTGGCTCGCCCCCGGCGCGCTCTGCGTTGTCGAGGAAGCGGCGGCGGCGCCGTTCGAGCCAGGGCCGGGCTTTTCGGTTCTCGACGAGCGCAACTATGGCGAGACGGTCATCCGGTTTATCGAGGCTGGGTGAGCGCGCCGGCGCTGGCGATTCCTCTCCCCGCGTTGCGAGGGCGAGGAACTGAGTGCCTTCAAAATGACGAACAATTCGCTTTGCCTCGACCAGCAACCCCGCCTATCGTTCCACCACAAACCGGAGCCATCTATGACATTTCAGGCTGAATGGCTGTGCGGAATACTGCTGACGCTAGCGCTGGCGACGACCCCCGCGCTTGCCGCTGACGACGGCGTCGTGACCAATTTCCTGCTCGACAACGGCATGGAGGTCGTCGTCATCCCCGATCACCGCGCTCCGATCGTCACTCATATGGTCTGGTACAAGATCGGCAGCGCCGACGAGCCGCCGGGCAAGTCCGGCATTGCCCATTTCTTCGAGCATTTGATGTTCAAGGCGACCAGCAACCATGCGGCCGGCGAGCTCGACCGTGCCGTCGCCGCCATCGGCGGTTCGGACAACGCCTTCACCTCCTACGACTACACTGCCTTTCATGAGACGGTGGTGCCGCAGGCGCTCGGTGAGATGATGGGCTTCGAGGCCGACCGCATGCGCAATCTCATTCTCACCGACGACGTCATCAAGACCGAGCGCGACGTCATCCTCGAGGAGCGCCGCTCGCGCATCGATAGCGATCCGCAGGCGGTGCTCGACGAGGAGATCGACGCCACGCTGTGGCAGAACCAGCCCTACCGCATTCCGGTCATCGGCTGGATGCAGGAGATGGAGAAGCTGAACCGGACCGACGCGATGGCCTTCTACAACAAATATTATACGCCCAATAACGCCGTGCTGGTGGTGGCCGGCGATATCGAGCCGGAAACGGTCAAGGCGCTGGCCGAAAAGACCTATGGCAAGGTCGCGCGCGGCCCGGATCTGCCGCCGCGCATCCGCCCGGTCGAGCCGGAGCAGAACACCAGGCGCACGGTGACGCTGACCGACGGCCACGTCAGCGTGCCGAGCCTTACCACGCAATGGGTGGTTCCGTCCTATCACACGGCAAAGCCCGGCGAAGCCGAAGCGCTCGACGTACTGTCCGAAATCCTCGGCGGCGGCAACCGCAGCCGGCTTTACCAGGAGCTTGTCGTCCGCCAAGGCATCGCCGCGGAAGCCGGCGCCTTCTTCCAGGGCACCATGCTCGACGACACCAATTTCACCATCTACGGCGCGCCGCGCGGCGACGCCAAGCTTGCCGACGTCGAAGCCGCGGTCGATGCCGAGATCGCCCGCATCGCCAAAGACGGCGTCACCAGCGACGAGCTGGAAAAATCCAAGGACCGTTTCGTCCGCTCGATGATCTTTGCGCGCGACAAGCAGGAGGACATGGCCAACATCTACGGCTCGACGCTCGCCACCGGCGGCAACGTCCAGGACGTTCAGCAATGGCCGGACCGCATCCGCAAGGTCACCGCCGACCAGGTCAAGGCGGTCGCCGCCCGCTATCTCAATCTCGACCACGCAACCACCGGTTATTTGCTGCCCGAAACCCAGGCTGGGAATTGATGTGATGAGCCAGCACGGTCCCGCTCTGCCTTCTCCCCTCGTGGGCTCCTCCCCTTCTCCCCTTGTGGGGTCCGAAGGACGGGGCGAGACACGTGGCTCGCCCCAGGGCGGTGGCCGAGCGAAGCTCGGTCGGATGAGGGGTGTTCCAGCTTGGCACCAACGGCACTCCGTCCAACACCCCTCAACCGTCTCGACGCTTCGCGCCGATCCACCTTCTCCCACAAGGGGAGAAGGGAAGCGCGCGCACGCCGGCCCGCTTCTGGCAACCCTCATCCTCTCCATCCTCTTCCTCGTCCTGCCGGCGCTTTCAGCCCGTGCCGCCATGAACATCCAGGAGGTGACCTCGCCCAAGGGCATCACCGCCTGGCTGGTGGAGGATTATTCGGTGCCGATCGTCGCCATCCGCTTCGTTTTCGATGGCGGCGCGACGCAGGATCCGGCCGGCAAGGAAGGGCTTGCCAATCTGATGAGCGGCCTGTTCGACGAAGGCGCCGGCGACCTCGACAGCGAGGCCTTCCAGATCAAGCTTGACGATGTCGGCGCCGAGATGAGCTTCGAGGCGCAGCGCGACGGCACCTATGGCTCGATGCGCATGCTGGCCGAGCAGCGCGACGGCGCCTTCGACCTGCTTCGCGTGGCGGTCAACCAGCCGCGCTTCGACCAGGCGCCGATCGACCGCATCCGCGCTCAGATCCTGTCCGGCATCATCGCCAACGAGCGCGATCCCGACACGCTCGCCCAACGCAAATGGCTGGACGCGATCTACGGCAGGCATCCCTACGCCCGGCCCGACCAGGGCACCAGGCAAAGCATCGCGACGATCACGCCGGCCGATCTAAGCGCCTTCCACAAGGGGAATTTCGCCCGCGACGGCCTGCATGTCGCGGTGGTCGGCGCCATCGACGCCGAGACGCTGAAGCAGAAGCTCGACCTGGTGTTCGGCAGCCTGCCGGCAAAGCAGGTGCTTACGCCCGTTCCCGACATCGAGCTGAAACTCGGCCAGCAGCTCGAGGTCGTTTACGACCAGCCGCAGGCCTCGCTGCAACTCGCCTATCCCGGCGTCAAGCGCAACGCGCCGGATTTCTTCGCCGCGGTGCTGATGAACGAGATCCTCGGCGGTGGCGCCTTCACCTCGCGGCTGTTCGACGAGGTGCGCGAGAAGCGCGGCTTGGCCTATAGCGTCAGCTCCGACCTCGTCGACCACCAGCATTCGCAGGCGCTGTCTATCACCACCTCGACCCGCGCCGACCGGGCGGCCGAGACGCTGGCCGTGGTGCGCGACGTGGTCAAGCGCATGGCCGAGCAGGGGCCGACCGAGGCTGAGCTTGAGGCGACCAAGAAATACATGATCGGCGCCTATGCCATCAACAATCTCGACTCCTCCAGCGCCATCGCTTCGACGCTGGTCGAACTGCAGCTCGACAAGCTCGGCATCGACTACATGCAGCGCCGTGCCGCGCTGATCAACGCGGTGACGCTGGACCAGGTCAAAGCGGTGGCGAAAAAGCTGCTCTCCGCCGAGCCGGCCGTCATGGTGGTCGGGCCGAAGCTCGGCGCGGCCAATAAGGGATGAGCCCTAGCTTCGGCATCGCCTTTGGCGGGGGCGGGGCGCGTGGGCTGGCGCATATCCATGTCATCGAGGTGCTGGACGAACTGGGCATAAGGCCGGCGGCGATCGCCGGCTCGTCGATCGGCGCCATCATGGGCGCCGGCATGGCCTCGGGCATGACCGGCAAGGACATCCACGACTATACGCGCTCGATCCTCGGCCGCCGCGCCGAAGTGGCGACGCGCATGTGGCGGGCGCGGCCAGGCACTTTTGCCGAAGCGTTGCAGGGCGGCCTGCGGGTCAGTCAGTTCAATGTCGAGCGCATCCTCAAGGCGTTCCTGCCCGACGCCATTCCCGAAACCTTCGCCGAACTCAAAATACCGCTGAAGGTGACGGCAACCGATTTCTATGGCCACCAGCTTGCGGTGTTCGACGAAGGCGAGCTGCATTCGGCGCTGGCCGCCTCGGCGGCGATCCCGGCGGTGTTCCGCCCGGTGATGCGCGACGGCAGGCTGCTGATCGACGGCGGCATCTACAATCCCGTGCCGTTCGACCTGATCGAGCTCGACGCCGACATCATCATCGCCGTCGACGTGGTCGGCGCGCCGACCGAGGCGGGCCGCAAATTCCCGACCTCCGTCGACCTGATGTTCGGCGCCACGCAGCTGATGATGCAGTCGATCATCGCCAGCAAGCTGAACCAGAGCCGGCCCGACATTCTGATCCGCCCGGCGGTGTCGAAATACCGGGTGCTCGATTTCATGAAGGTCGAGGCGCTGATGGCCGAGACGGTGGCGATCAAGGACGAGCTGAAGCGCGAGATCGAGAAGGCGGTGGAGGCGCGGGCCAAGGCCGAAGCCAGCAAGCGCACCAACCGCCTCGGCGGATGACAGCGCTCAAGCGTCAGGCCGCAGCGCCCGCTGGACCATGAGCGTATCCTTCGTAAGTGGCGCCCTTCTCAGCCCCACTTCATCTCGCCGGTGGCAACCTTGGAGCCGATGTCGAGCGCGACGCCCATGCCGAGGCCGGGGAAGCGGGCTTCCATGGCGCTCTTCAGCGCGGCAGCGTCCTTGGCCTTGGCCAGTTCTTCCTCGAAGGCGATGAGATAAGTTTTTGTGTGCTCGACGCCCGAAAGGTCCGTAGCGGCCTCAGGCGTCATGTGGCCGGGCACGACGATTGCCGGCTTGCGCGCCGCGATCTTTTCGAGATTGGCGATCCAGGCGGCGCGCTGTTCCCTGGTCGGCGTGTCTGCGGTCCAGACATGCACGCCGGCAAAGATCATCACCCCCCCGAACACCGCGTTCAGTGACGGCACGAAGAGATAGCGCCGGTTGGCGAGGCCTTCCGCGGCGACGATCTCGATGCTCTCGCCATCGACACTGAGCGTCTTGCCGTCGAAGGCTTCGGGGATGACGACGTCGGCCAGCGCCTGCGGGCCATTCTCCTTCAGCTGCGGCCCCCAGACGGCGAGCTTCTTTTCGACATTGCCGTTGATGGCGGCCACCGTCTCGGCTGCGGCGATCACCCGTGCCTGTGGGAACGCCTGCTTGATCGGCTTGAGGCCGAAATAATAGTCCGGGTCGGACTGGCTGATATAGATGGTGGTGAGCGTCTTGCCGCTCGCCTTGATCGCCTCGGCCACGGCCCGGCCGTCGGGGTAGGTGAAGCCGCCGTCGATCAGCACGGCTTCAGTGGCGCCGGAGACCAGCACCGGGGCGCGAAAGAAGCCGTTTTGCCCGGCGGGGAAATGCTTCCAGGAAAGCCCGCCGGCCGCATGGCCAAGCCCGGCGGGAGCAAAGACCGCGGCAGCGCCGGTGGCGAGGGTGGTTTTCATGATGGCTCTCCGTGTGAACATGGATGTCTCCTGGGAATGGTGAATTCGGCGGCGCGCAGCCTCGATGCCCGCAAGATGGCAAAAGCGGAATACGTATTGAAGGCCGACAAAATAGACGTAATGTATGCTTTTGCCTGACAATGAGGCTGCATCTGCCATGAGCGAAGCATGAACCTGAACCGGCTGGCCTATTTCGCTGCGGTGGTCGACGCCGGCTCGTTCACACGGGCTGCCGAGCGGCTCGGCATCACCAAGGCGGTGGTCAGCCAGCAGGTGGCGCGGCTGGAGCGCGATGTCGGAACGACGCTGCTGATCCGCACGACGCGGCGCGTCCATCCGACCGAAGCCGGCCGGACGTTCCACGTCCGCTGCCTCCAGGTCCTGCAGCAGGCAGAGGATGCCTTCGACGAGCTGGCGCAGGCGGCCGCCGAGCCGACCGGCACGCTGCGCATCGCCGCCTCCAACGACTACGGCACGTCGGCGGTGGTGCCGGTGGTCGCCGCCTTCAGCGCGCGCTATCCCGCCTGCCGGGTGGAGCTGACGCTGGGCGACGAGACGATCGACCTGGTTTCCGGCCACATCGACGTGGCGATCCGCGTCGGCTGGCTGGCCGATTCCAGCCTGCAGGCGCGGCGCATCGGCACCTTCCAACAATTCATGGTATGCGGCGCCGGCTTTGCAGGCCGGTTCACCGCCGGCGAACCGCAAGACTTTGCCGGGCTGCCCTTCGTCGCCAACATGGCGCTGCGCGAACCGCTGCTATGGCAATTTTCGCGCGGCGACAACGAGCAGCAGGCCGTGCACATGCAGGCAACGATTGCGATCGACGCAACGCCGGCAGTGCTGGCGGCCGTCCGCGCCGGCGCCGGCCTGTCGGTGCTGCCGGACTTTTTGGTGCGGGACGAGCTGGCCGCCGGGCGGCTGGTGCAGATCCTGCCCGAGTGGCGGCTGCCCTCCGGCGGCATCTACACAGTCTACCCCGCTGCCCGCTTCCGCCCGCCCAAGGTGACGAGGTTTGTCGAGATGCTGATTGCGGCCGTGCAGAAGTTGGAGTCAGGCGGGCAGGGGCGGTAGGAGGGCTGATGGCCAAAGCTGCGATCTCCCCCCAAGTGGGGGAGATGGCCGGCAGGCCAGAGGGGGGCGCTGTCCCGCCGACCTATCAGTCGGTTGCATAGCGTACGCGCGCAAGTTCCCAGTTCATCACAGATTGAAACAAAGGCCGGCGTTCCTTCGCGCCCCCCCTCTGCCCTGCCGGGCATCTCCCCCACGAGGGGGGAGATTGGCTCATCACGGCTTGCCAGCCGCATACTCCAGCGCCACCACGCCGTTGCCGAACTGCCTGGCAAATACCAGCTCGAGCGGCAATTGCGCGCCGGGCGGGAACAGCAGCTTGCCCTGGCCGACGGCGCCGGGATAGCTGAGCAGCCTGATGCGGTCGACCAGGCCGTGGCGCAGCAATTCCTGCGCGACGCTGAGGCTGCCATGCACATAGATGTTGCCGCCGCTGCCTTGCTTCAGCCCTCTGACCGCGTCCGGCAAGGCGCCCTGCAGCAGCTCGGCCGGCTGCCAGTCGAGCGCCGTCAAACTCGTCGAAGCGACATATTTCGGCAGCGCATTGAAGCGCTCGGCGAAATCTCCGGTTTCCTTGGGCCACGAGCCGGCAAAGATCTGATAGGTCGTGCGCCCCAAAAGCATGGCGCCGCTGTCGGCAAGCTCGTCGTCCTTGAACTTTTGCATTTCATCGTTCCAGGCGACGCTCGGCAGCTTCTCGACCTCGGCAATGCCATCGACGCTGATGAATTCGGTGACGATGAGTTTTCGCATGGCGGGTTCCTTTCTGCCGAGCGCGGGTCTTGTGCGAACTGCTCCGTCAACTAGCGCGGCGCTTTTTCAGGGGGAGGGTTTTTCCCGGTTCGCTCCCAAAGAGCGACGGCCGCCTCTGACCCTAAGCCGCCCGTCGGTCGGTCATGCCACAAGGCCCGCATCGGGTGGGGGCCGGTCTTTTTTGCCTGTCGCCGATTGGCTCTGGTTCGTAGTCACGGGCTGCCTACAAGTTGGCAATACCGGCTTTCAGCAGTCCTTCGCGGACGTGCTGCACGTCAGACTCCTGGGCATAGTGCAGGGTGGCGATAAATGAATCGAGGTCGAATGGGGGATCGAGCGTTCTGATCTTGCCTAGATGCGCCGCGGCCGCGATTTCGTCGCCCAGCCAGCCGTAGCAGGCAGCGGCGAAAGCGTGCTGAGCCGAGTCCATGGCCGACAGATGCATGAAAGCTTCGATCGCCTCGCCATACTGGCGCGCGGCGAAATGCGCCTTTCCCAGATGGCTCCAGAACCTCTCCGGGTGGTGCGGGTTCAACTGCATTGCCTTGCGGATCCACTCAATTCCCTCTTCCGGCCTCCCCAGCCACGTCAACAACTCGCCTTGCTGCACCACCACCAGGTCGTAATTGGGATTGAGGGCCAGCGCCCGCTCTTGATGGTAGCGCGCTGTGGTCAGCTCATTGTTGTTCACGTTCACGGCGGCGAGGATGCGATGGACATCGGCATCGTTGTTGTCCAGCGCCAGCGCCCTGTCCAGCGCTGCCATGATGTTGTTCCAGACGGCATCCCTGTCCTTGCACCAGTTATGGACCCAGGCCTGGCCAAGAATGCAGGCCCGCCAGGCATGGGCATGGGCATAATCGGGGTCGAGCGTGACGGCCCTTTCTATCAAGGTTTGCGCGCGTTCATTATCCGCACTCGTGCTTCGGTGATGCAGCACCTTGGCGGCAAGCACACATTCATAGGCGGCCATGTTTGCAGGTTTCGCCCGCGCGAGCTGGTCCCGCTGAGCCGCCTCGACACGACCGGGCAGCGTGGCTGCGATCGCCGCGGTCACCTCATCCTGTATAGCGAATATGTCGTCCAGCTTCCGGTCATATTTGTCTGCCCAGATATGAGCGTCATTTGCCGTGTCGATGAGCTGAACCGTCACGCGCACCCTGTCGCCGATCTTGCGGACGCTTCCCTCCACCAGGTATTGGACGTCGAGTTTCTCGGCCACCTCGCGCACATTCACGGCGCGGTTCTTGTAGACGAAGGCGGAATTGCGCGAGATGACGAACAGCTCATGGTGGCGGGACAGTTCGGTGATGATGTCCTCGGTCAGTCCGTCCGCGAAAAATTCCTGCTCGGGGTCGCCGCTCATGTTGCTGAAAGGCAGCACCACAATCGAAGGTTTCGAGATGGATCGCTTTGCCTCGACTTGTGGCAGGGCAGGACTGTCAAACCCAACGCGATAGAGGCGAACCGGGCGGCTGATGTTCTTTAACGTCTTCTCGCCTAGGTCCTCCATGGCAATTTCGAGACGGTCGGCAATTTGGGTCGCCACCGCTGCGGTCACGCAGATACCGCCGACGTCGGCGAGTTGCTCGATGCGCGAGGCAATATTGACGCCGTCGCCGAAAATGTCCTCATCGTCGAAGATGATGTCGCCGAGATTTATGCCGATCCTGAATTCGATACGCCGATCTTGTGGCACATCCGAATTGCGCCGTTTCATGCGCTGTTGGATTTCCACGGCGCATTTCACGGCATCCGTCACGCTCTGGAATTCAACGAGCATGCCGTCTCCGGTGGTCTTGATGATCCGGCCCTTGTTCTTGGCGATGGCGGGATCGACCAGTTCTATGCGATGGGTGCGAAGGCGTGCGAGCGTGCCGGATTCGTCGGCCTCCATTAGCCGACTGTAGCCCGCCATATCGGCAGCCAGAATTGCGGCTAGTCTCTGTTCCATCGCTGAACCAAAAACCAAGCCTATCCTTCCTGGGCCGCCAAATCCAGCAATTTGGGCTTGTGGCTGAATCAAGTGGTCCGCAGCAGCAAGAAAGGGCGCCTTCCGCCCTGGTGGCTGCGAACTCGATCGCGTCAAGCGCGGGAGACGCCCCGCGCGGCGTCAAGCTCGCCGACGCGACCTATTTTGGCAGCGCGTTGAACTGGTCGGCGAAGTCTCCGGTCTCCTTGGGTCACGAGCCGGCAAAGATCTCATAGGTCATGCGCCCCAAAAGTACGGCGCCGCTATCGGCAAGCTCGTCGTCCTTGAATTTCTGCATTTCATCGTTCCAGGCCACGCTCGGCAGCTTCTTTATGACCTGTTGCGGACCTCCCTGGACCCGTCATGCTATCCGGATAGCGGACGTTCGGGTGAACCAGCCAACCGACCCGAAGCGGTCATTTTTCGGCGACTTTAGAATTGCCGGACATTGCAGAGAAATTCGAATACAGCTTCGCTGCATGTAAAGCGCGGCGATTCGATAAGGGGCAATATGCAGAATAAGGAGAACCGCCGTCAAATTATGGAGCGCCTGGGGGAAGCTATCGATGATTTGGTAAGGGATCTCTATTCAGAAACGATATACGGCGTCAGTACTGTGCAAGAGGCGGAAATCACATCAAGGCTGTGTCAGAGATTGGAAGATCGATTAGATAATTCGCAGGCTGGCGACTACGTTTTTCGTGTCATAGCGCAGTCGTTACCCGATCGTGGTCCAAGGTCGATGGAGAAATTGTTCGGGGCCGACCTCTTTCTCTCCATTTCATTGGAGGGTCCGGGCGGTTTCGATAAAGGAATTTTTATCCAAGCGAAATATGATCGAAACATAGATCATAAAGAACTGAAGGATGCTTGCCGCCGCATGAGAGCGGTGGTCGGAGAAGAGGGAGTGTATGTCTGGGTCTACGAGCCAGATGGGGTCAAAGTTATCTCCTTGCACCAGGTCAGCCAGATGACACGGAATAGTCTTGATGATCTTACACCTCGCACAGTGAAAGGTTTTACTGGGCGTATTCTCGATTGTTATGCCGGAAGCAGGGCGTGGGGGATTCCAAACGTAGGTAACCGTCGTCAATTGGTCGCTGAAAAACTTCGGGAGGCTAGAGCCAGCAACATACTAGATGTCAAGCTGAAGAAGATAGGATCGTAATAGGTGCAAACGGACTCGGTGGTTAATTGATCTGCTTGCCAAAACGTGCCGCAAAGTAAAGGACGTCCACCTAGGACGCCAGGTGGCGAGGAGGCTTGGCTCAAGTCGGTTGGGGTGTCGACACCCACGTGCTCGATTCATGCGCGCCTAGCTCTGGGGAAGTCCAGAACGGACAAGCAACCGTTGGTAGACTAAGGCCAGCAAATAAATTAGTTAGCATGTTCGTTTGGGGGAGTGAAATGGCAGCCGACGGGGTTTTGTTCGATGAGCGGTTTCTCGATCGACATGCTGGCACGATTATTTCTGACACTGCTACTGCAATAGTCGAGTTGGTCGCAAATGCGTGGGACGCCTATGCGACGGACATCGACATCACTTGGCCAGATCGCCACAACGGAACGCTTTTCTCGATAACAGACAACGGAAAGGGAATGACCGGACCGATGTTCGAGAGGAGATGGCGGAAACTCGACTATAACCGAGTTTCTGAGGAAGGGAATGTCGTCGAACCACCGGAAGAAATATCTGCACACAGCGCACGTAGAGCCTATGGTCGGAACGGCCGAGGACGACACGCCGCCTTCCGGTTTTCCGATCCCTACACAGTCACAACCTGGTGCGGAGGCGTTGCACTGACCTACGAAGTCCGACGCGGTGTTGCGAGTCCCTTCGATATAGCTCTGATACACCGCGAAGAAAAGGTCGAGGGACATGGAACGACGATCACAGCTACAGGCTTCTTTGGAGGGATTGCGCTCACCGTCGACGAGATAAAAGAGGTCATCGGGACACGCTTTCTTGCAGATCCCAATTTCCGGGTCTCTGTTGATGGATCTTTAATTACGTTTGACGACCTCCCGAGCATCAAGCTGAAAGAGTTGGACGTTCTGGTCGAGCCTTATGGAATAGCCCATCTGATTATCGTAGACGCGATTAAGGCCGACAAGACCACATGGCATCATGGCATCGCATGGCGCGTGAACAACCGCCTGGTCGGAACGCCTAGCTGGATGGGGTTTGATCAGGACCGGCTGCTGGACGGTCGAAAAACCGAGGCGAAACGCTTCCAAATCATCGTGCAAGCAGACTTTCTCGAGGATCACGTGCTTGATGATTGGTCCGCGTTCCGTCCGACAAGTGACGCCTGGAGAGCGGCTCGATCTGCTGTTTACACTGCGGTGTTGAATTTCCTGTCAGCTTTCGATGCCGCAGCGCGCGAAGAGACCAAAGTAGCGATCAGGGAGAATTTTGCTCATACGATCGGAAAGTTGCCGCCAGTTGGTAGAGACCGCTGGGACGAGTTTGTCGATCAGGTAATAGATAAATGCCAAAGCATCTCGTCGGACGAAGTTCAGCAGGTTGCCGGGATACTCGCTAACCTAGAGCTTTCGACGAGCAAATACGCCCTCATCAGCAAGCTGAACGAGATGCCCCCCGGGGATCTCGACACACTGCACCTAATACTTGAGGACTGGACAGTTCGACTGGCCAAGGATGCACTGGATGAAATCCAAAGCGGACTAAAGCTGATCGAGGAACTCGACCGGAAGCTAAGTGACCCGTCAATGGACGAAGTCGGTGATCTCCAACCTCTTATAGAAAAATCGCTTTGGGTCTTCGGGCCCGAGTTCGAGTCGCTGGAGTTTACAAGTAACAGAGGGATGACCACAGTGATCCGCGATCTGTTCGGCTCGAACAAAAAAGGCAGCCTGCTTCGCCCGGATTTTGCAATGCTTACGGACGGATCAGTGGGACTTTATGGCCGAGACTCCTACGACGAACATCATGAGGTCAGTGGCGTCGGTCGTCTCGTGATTGCCGAGATAAAGAAGCCTAACGTGCCGATCGGCAGCGAGCAGAAGGAACAGCCTTGGCGTTACGTGAAAGAGCTAATCAAGAAGGGCTTTGTGACCCCAGCTACGAGGGTCGACTGTTTCGTTTTAGGAGCCAGGATCGATTCTAGTGAAACTGGAAAGCGCGAGGAGTGGGACGGCCGGGTGGTGATTCAGCCGTTGCTCTATAGCCAATTTGTGCGCCGTGCGGAGGCTAGAATGTTGGGTCTCCGAGAGAAACTCGTGGCTGCACCATTCCTGAGAGAACGTGGCTTCGATGCCGAAGCGTTTGTCGCTCCTAGAGAGCCTAAGCAAAAGAGTCTTTTCCCCGAGACCATTGTTGCGTGAACTAGCAATCCAGACTCACTCGATCTCGCCATTACAGAAGCAGCAAAACGAACAAATGATCAACGAACGGAGAGCCAGAGTTATATGGTAAATTTCCGCAAGCAGCTCGCTGGCAAGGCGGACATCAAGCCGGTCGATCCTATTGAAATATACGATACGTTAGACCGAGCGCACGACAAGGGCCCGCTACGCCCGTCGCAGGAGGCGGTGCTCCGGGAATGGAACTCACGCCAAGCCGACACCCGCGACGTCATCGTCAAGCTGCACACAGGTCAGGGCAAGACGCTGGTCGGTCTGCTGATGCTCCAGTCGCGGCTCAACGCAGGTAAAGGGCCGGTAGTCTACCCTTTGTCCCGATCACTTCCTGATCGCGCAGACCTGCGAGCAGGCTAGACAGTTCGGCATACGCACCTGCATGGCAGACGACGACCTGCCCGAAGCGTTTCTGAATTCGACCAGCATTCTTGTGACTTCTGTCCAAAAGTTGTTCAACGGCATGAGCAAGTTCGGCCTGAACCGAGCATCGATCGAGGTCGACACGGTCCTTATGGATGATGCTCACGCCTGTGCGGACCGAATCCGGGAGGCGTGCCGCATCCGCATCCCAAGCGATGAGCCCGTCTACGCTGCGCTGAAGACTCTGTTCGCGACCGACCTCGAGCAGCAGGGCGTGGGCAGCTTCGCGGACATCGAGAACGGCAAGCGCGAGTCGCTTCTGCCTGTGCCGTACTGGGCATGGATGGAGCGAGAGAGCGAAGTCGCTTCCATCTTATCGTCTCAGTCCGACCGCAAATCTGTGAAGTTTGCCTGGCCGCTCCTGCGCAACATTCTCGCGCATTGCCAATGCATTATCTCCGGCACCGGAGTCGAGATCGAACCGCACCTTCCCCCGCTTGAAGCCTTTGGTTCATACTCACGCGCGGTGCATCGGGTTTTTATGTCGGCGACTGTCACCGACGACGCTTTCCTCGTGAAGGGCCTGAGGCTCTCGCCAGAGACGATCACAACGCCCCTGACCTACGACCGTGAGACTTGGTCAGGCGAGAAGATGGTCGTCATCCCGTCGCTCATTAGCGAGGAACTTGACCGCGATCGTATTGTCAATGTCTACGGCAAGCCAAAGGCCGGCCGGAAGCGTGGGGTTGTCGCGCTCACCCCGAGCTTCGCGCGGAGTAAGGCTTGGGAAGACAACGGTTCTCTAGTCGCCGACCGCGAGACGATCGATGACGCAGTTAATGCGCTGAGGCGCGGCGAGTGCGAGAATACTGTTGTGCTGGTGAACCGCTATGATGGCGTCGACTTGCCTGACCATACCTGCCGCATTCTCGTTTTTGACTCCCGCCCCTATTCAGAGAGCCTTATCGACCTGTACGCTGAACATGTCCGTCCAAGGAGTGAGGCCACGCTGATGCGCACAGTTCGGACGGTCGAGCAGGGTATGGGCCGAAGCGTACGCGGCGAAAAGGACTACTCTGTAATCGTCGTGACCGGTTCTGACCTCGTGCGGCTTATACGCGAGAAAGCAACGCGCCGGTTCCTGTCACCGCAGGTCGACAAGCAGATCCAGATCGGGCTTCAGGTCGCCGAGATGGCGCGCCAAGAGGTCGTCGATGGCGAGGAACCCGCCAAAGCTTTCTCAACGCTCATCCAGCAGTGCCTCGGGCGTGATCCGGACTGGAAGGCCTACTATGCGGAGCAGATGGACGGGATTGTCCCGCGCGGTCCGAATGAGAGTGTGTTGAAACTTTATGCCGCCGAACTTGCAGCCGAGGAGGCTTTCGTCGCCGGAGACTACGCGAGCGCCTCCGAGCGGCTCCAACAACTCATGGATGACGGCCATGTCGAAAAGGATGACAAGGCATGGTACCTACAGGAGCGCGCGCGGTATCACCACCGCACGAACCGGACCGAATCCCAGAAGCTACAGGTCGCAGCACACAAGAAAAACCGGATGCTGCTAAAGCCGCCGACCGGAGTAACAGTCACCAAGTTAACCGTTGTTAGCCAGGGTCGGGCGGAGCGCATCGCGGCGTGGGTGAGTGCATTCGGAACCTATGCCGACATGGACGTAACAGTCTCTGATATCCTGGGGCGGCTGCGTTTCGGCGTAAAGGCTGAGGACTTCGAGCATGCACTCGATGAGCTCAGCCGGGCTCTAGGCTTCGCCGGAGAGCGCCCAGACAAGGAGTGGAAGGAAGGCCCTGACAATCTCTGGGCACTCGATGACACGCGCTATCTCATCATCGAATGCAAAAGCGAGGTCGACGTTACGCGCGCCGAAATTAACAAGCGTGAGGCTGAGCAGATGAATCGCTCCTCCGCTTGGTTCGACAAGCACTACAAGGGCATGCAGCCAACGCGCTTAATCATCCATCCTGCCAAGCGGATCGAGAGCGCCGCAGCGTTCACGCACTATGTAGAGGGTGTCACCGTCTCGGATTTGCGCAAACTCGAGAAGGCCTGCCGGGAGTTTTTCAAAGCCTTTGAGGGCCAGAACCTTGCCGACTTGTCGGCCCAGCACATCCAGAAAATGGTCGACGCACACCAGCTATCTGTTGACGATCTCCTGACGAACTATTCGCGGAAGCTCAAGGATGTGAAGTAGCAAAATATGCTCCACATAAGCCACTTTGTCCGAACGGTAGGGGTTTCGGGCCGCTCAATTTAGAAGAAGCAATGCCGACCAGTGAAACAAGGACGCGGTCTGGCCCTTGGTGACCGGCTCGGCATCGACGATCCTCATTCCTGGCAGCTTCCGACGCTGGCGCCGGAAACTACAGCGCGTCGCCCCGCGTCCGCTGACCTCACCATTCAGCACCCGCAGGCCCTAAGAGAAAGCTTTTCCCATCTGGGGAGGATCGATACACAAACCATAGGGTCCGACGTCCAGCCAACGCCGCCAAGCAGCCCGTCAGCCTCCGCGAGGTGGCGGCCATTACCGGCGTCAGCGTTGCCACAGCCTCTAAAGCGCTGAACGGGCAGGGGCAGCCGAGACGCGCGAGCGGATTCGCGAGACGGCGCGGCCCGCTGACCAACGACCCTATCGCCGCGCCTTCGGCGCGCATTTGTGACGGTCCCATGAAGCAATGCTTATGTCGATCCCAAACATCATCGTGCGATGCCAAGCCGTCGCTGGAGCCGATCCGGGCAACGTCAGCAAAGCGGAACAATCCGGCAGCCGGCGGGTTTGTAGGATGAAGGGCGATCTGTTTCTGAGGAGGATTAGGATGAAACGCGTCCTTACCCACCATGCGGTGCGACTGATGCTCGGCGGCGTAGCCGGCTGTCTGCTCACGGTCGTCGAGATTCCCAAGCCGGTCATGCCGTTGTCGCCTGTGTCCGAGGCAAGGGCTGCCACCGAGGTTTCGATCAGCACGTTCTACGAAGACCTGTCGTCGGATGGTGACTGGGTGTCGTATCACGGAGCGTCCGTTTTCGTGCCGGCTGATGTACCTGACGATTGGCGTCCATATACCGTTGGACACTGGGCCTATACCGAGCAGTATGGCTGGCTGTGGGTATCCGACGAGCCGTTCGGCTGGGCGACGTACCATTATGGCCGGTGGGGCTATGCCGACGATATCGGCTGGTACTGGGTTCCGGGCAAGCGTTGGGCGCCGGCATGGGTGAGTTGGCGTCGTGACAGGGAGCACATGATCTGGGCTCCGCTGCCGCCGCGCCGCGATCCGGATCTGATTTCAATCGAGGTGACCATCGACACGACGCCGGATTATTACTGGGTTGTGGTCCCCACCCGCGAATTCCTTGCTGAGGATGTTTCTACCGTCGTTATCCGTGATGAGCCCGAGTATGTGCGCATTGTCGAGGCGGCCGAGCCGGCCGGCGACGTGACGGTCCAGAACAACGTCGTGATCAACAAGGTCATTGATGTTGATGTCATCGAGAAGGAGACGAACCAGCAGGTGACGGCCGTCAAGGTCAGCAAGACCGACGCGCCCGAAGAGGCCGGCAAATTGGAAAACGATACGGTCAAGGTCTTTGAAGGTGAGGTGAAAGCCGACCCCGATGCCAAACCGGCCAAGCTCAAAGACATCGAGGAGGTGAAGCAGGTTCAGGCCGGCCGCAAATCGAAGCCGACCGAAGGCGCGGCAACGACCGAACAGGCCGAGCCGGAAAAGACCGCCAAGCCTGAGAAGCCGACGACCGAGGAGCAGCCCGCCGCCGGGCAGCAGCAGACCGAGCCCGAGCAGGCGGCCAAGCCTGGGAAGTCAAAGGCCAAGGAGCAACCCGCCGCCGAGCAGCAGGCCGAGCCTGGCAAGGCGGCCAAGCCTGAGAAGCCGAAGACCAAGGAGCAACCCGCCGCCGAGCAGCAGCAGACTGAGCCCGAACAGGCGGCCAAGCCTGAGAAGACCAAGAAGCAGCCCGCCGCCGAGCAGCAGCAGGCCGAGCCCGAGCAGACGGCCAAGCCTGAGAAGCCGAAGACCAAGAAGCAGCCCGCCGCCGAGCAGCAGCAGGCCGAGCCCGAACAGACGGCCAAGCCTGAGAAGCCGAAGACCAAGAAGCAGCCCGCCGCGGAGCAGCAGCAGGCCGAGCCCGATCAGGCTGCCAAGCCTGAGAAGCCGAAGGCCAAGCAGCAGCCCGCCGAGCAGCAGCAAGCCGAGCCCGAGCAGGCGGCCAAGCCCAAGCCCCAGAAGCAGAAAAACAAGCCGTGCGATCCACAGACTGAGAGCTGCTAGCCGTACGGGTAGACTGCGGCACCGCGATTGTTCGATCGCGGTGCCTGTCGTGGACCAAAGGGCAGACATACGCAGCTGCCTGCCCGAACATCCTTCAACCAGGCCATTCCCCCTTGCCATCCCCATATCCGTCGTCCTAATCTCCCCCTGAGAAAACCTTTTCCCAAATCGCCCCGCGTCCGCTGACATCACCAATCAGCACCCCGCAGGGGCCATAAGAGAAAAGCTTTTCTCAAATGGGAGGATCGATATCCGAATCATGGCGTCCGACGTCCAGCCAACGCCCGCCAAGCAGCCCGTCACCCTCCGTGAGGTGGCGGCGCTTGCCGGCGTCAGCGTTGCCACGGCCTCAAAGGCGCTGAACGGGCAGGGGCGGATGACGGCCGAGACGCGCGAGCGCATTCGCGAGACGGCGCAGCGGCTTGGCTTTCGTCCGAACAGCCTGGCGCAGAGCCTTCTCAGGCGGCGCTCCTTTACCGTCGGGCTTTTGACCAACGACACCTATGGCCGCTTTTCGCTGCCGCTGATGGCCGGCGTTTCCGATGCGCTGGTCGATGCCGGCGTCTCGGTGTTCCTGTGTAACGTCGAGGACGACCCGCGCCTTGCCCAGCTGCATGTCGATGCCATGCTCGACAAGCGCGTCGACGGCATCATCGCCACCGGCAAGCGCATCGACCGCCATCTGCCGGTCGACCTCGCCAATCTCGGCATTCCGGCGATCTACGCTTTCACCGAGCCCGATCCCAACGCCATCGCTTTCGTGTCGGACGATGCCGGCGGCGCGCGGCTGGCGGTCGAGCATTTTTGCCGGCTCGGGCGGCGGCGCATCGCCCATGTCAGCGGTCCCGCGAGCTTTGCCGTGGTGCATGCGCGGGCCGAAGCCTATCGTGAAGTGCTGGCCGAGAACGGCCTGCCAGTGATGGAGCCTTTGCTCGGCCCATGGTCGGAAGCCTGGGGCCACGACGCCGTGGCAAAACTGTTCGACGGGGACGATGGCGCGCGCGAAAAACCCGATGCGGTGTTTTGCGGCAACGACCAGATCGCGCGCGGCGTCATCGACGCGTTGCGCGA
Organism: Mesorhizobium sp. WSM4836; assembly: GCF_055811815.1. Taxonomy (NCBI): domain Bacteria; kingdom Pseudomonadati; phylum Pseudomonadota; class Alphaproteobacteria; order Hyphomicrobiales; family Phyllobacteriaceae; genus Mesorhizobium; species Mesorhizobium sp. WSM4836. Next base: position 66,830 of record NZ_JBVVQF010000025.1, on the reverse strand, counting down.
GCGCGGCATCGGCGTGCCGGACGAGGTCGGCGTCATCGGCTTCGACAATTGGCAGATCGTCGCCGAGGCGACCCGCCCGCCGCTGACCTCGGTCGACATGAATCTCGCGGCACTTGGCCGCGAGGCCGGCCTTGCCTTGCTTTCGCTCGTCGGCGGCCAACCCGCTGTGCCGGGCATCAGAAAACTGCCGTGCCGGCTGGTGGTGCGTCAGTCATGCGGCCGTCCGCCGGACGGCTGAAACGAAACGGGCCGTTTCGATAGCACCCGCTTGGGGGCGCGGCCGAGTTAAAACCATGTGGAGGAGAAGCATGAGAACCACCATTACCGGGCTCGCCATCGCCGCGAGCATTTTGGGCACGCTGGCAACGGCCGGCTCGGCCGCCGCCGCCGACACCGCCAACATCTGGGTGCGCGCCGACGGCTCGAACTTCATGCCGCGCATCGTCGATGCCTTCAACAAGGGCCATCAGAACCAGATCAAGCTCGACATCATCCCCAATGCCGAAATCATCCCGAAATACGGCGCTGCCGCCGCCGGTGGCACGGCGCCCGATGCGCTGTCGCTCGACCTGATCTACACGCCGTCCTTTGCCGCTGCCGGCCAGCTCGAAGACATCACCGACTGGGCGAAATCGCTGCCCTATTTCGCCAGCCTGTCGCCGGCGCATGTCAAGACCGGCACCTACAAGGGCCGCATCTACGGGCTGCCGTTCTCGGCCGATTCCTCGGTGCTGATCTGGAACAAGAAGCTGTTCAAGCAGGCCGGCCTCGACCCGGAAAAGGGGCCGACCAACTGGGCCGAGATCGAAGCCGATGCCGAAAAGGTCAACGCACTCGGCGGCGACATCAAGGGCTTCTATTTCTCCGGCAATTGCGGCGGCTGCAACATCTTCACCTTCACGCCGCTGATCTGGGCCTCGGGCGGCGATATCCTCACCGAGGACGGCTCCAAGGCGACGCTCGACACGCCGCAGATGCGCGGCGCCATCGACCTCTACCGTTCGATGGTCAAGAAGGACCTGGTGCCATCAGGCGCGCAGACCGACACCGGCTCCAACTTCTTTGCCGCCTTCGCCACCGGCAATATCGGCATCTCGCCCTCCGGCGCCTTCGCTATCGGCGCGCTCAACACGCAATATCCCGACATCGACTACGGCATCACCTTCCTGCCGGGCAAGGATAGCGGCTGGTCGTCGTTTGCCGGCGGCGATAATTTCGTCGTCACCAAGGGCACCACCAAGGTCGCGGTGGTGAAGGAGTTCCTCGATTTCGCCTATTCGCTCGAGGGCCAGACCATTTTAGCGAAATACGGCAGCCTGCCGGTGCGCGGCGACATCGCCAATGAGGCGCTGAAAGACCTCGACCCGCGCTACAAGGTCGCCGCCGAAGCCATGGCCAAGGGCCGCACGCCCTATTCAGTGGTGTTCAACGACCTGATCAACTCGGCCAACGGTCCGTGGAACCAGATGATGAACGAGGTCTTCTTCGGCGAAGACGTCGACGGCGCCATCGCCAACGCGCAGGAGACCATGCAGTCGATCATCGATTCGGCGCCGCAGAAGTAAAGCGCCGGCGCCCACCTCCCCCTCGAGGGGAGGTCGGACCGTAGGTCCGGGTGGGGTCGTTGCGGCAGTGCTCGACGTTTTCTTTGTGTTGGCGCACTTCGCAGGCGACCCCACCCGCGCAGCACTCCACCTCCCCCTTGAGGGGAGGTCGGACCGAAGGTCCGGGTGGGGTCCTCAGTGAAACGCGCCGACAGAAAGAAACGTCGGAACACTTCGCAGAGGACCCCACCCCCGGCCTTCGGCCGGACCCTCCCCTCAAGGGGACGCAGCGTTAACGGAAGAACAGGCATGACCTTAATCGCTACAACCACCACCTCGGCGGATGAGCGCCAGCCCCACCTCCCCCTTGAGGGGAGGTCGGACCGCAGGTCCGGGTGGGGTCGTCTGCGAAGTACTCGACGTTCTTTTTCGTCGGCGCGCTGCACGCAGGACCCCACCCCCGGCCTTCGGCCGGACCCTCCCCTCAAGGGGGAGGGGGACGTAGAGCCATGACCACCATCACAGCAATCTCCGCCCCGGCACGCCCCCGCAAACTGGTCGGCGCTGGCCGCCGGCAGTGGATCGGTCTGCTCTATGTCGCGCCGGCCGTTACCCTTGTCGTCGTCTTCTTCATCGTGCCGCTTTGCATGACCGCCTGGATGTCGCTGCACAACTGGCCGCTGATGGGCGCGCATAGCTTTATCGGCCTCGACAATTACTGGGCGATCCTGCGCGATACCCGCTTCTGGAACGCGCTGCGTTTCACCGGCTACTACACGGTGGTGGTGACGATCGCGATCTTTGCCGTCGCCTTTCCGCTGGCGCTGTTCATCGAAAGGCCGCGGCAGCTGACCGGCTTCTACCGCACGTCCTTCTTCATGCCGGCGGTCATCGGTTTTGCCTCGGCGAGCCTTTTGTGGTCGTGGCTGCTCAATGTCGATTCCGGCCTGTTCAGCCCGGCCGCCTTCGAGCTTGGCCTGACCGAGAAGAAATTCAATCTGCTGGCGACCTTCCAGCCGGCCTTCTGGTCGATCATCGCCATGGTGGTGTGGAAGGTGGCGGGCTTCACCATGATCATCCTGATGACCGGTCTGCAGTCGATCCCGCCGGACCTGCAGGAGGCGGCGATGATCGACGGGGCAGGGCCATTCGCGCGGTTTCGGGCGATCACCTTGCCCTTGATGCGCCGCACGCTGGCGCTGGCGCTGATCCTGTCGGTCGCCGGCTCGATCCTCGCCTTCGACCAGTTCTACATCATCCTGCGCGGCGGCCCGCGCAACCAGACGCTGACTGCCGTCTACTGGATCTTCAACCAGTCCTTCGTGTCGTTCAAGCTCGGCTATGGCGCCGCACTTTCGATGGTCCTGCTGGTCATCCTGGTGGCGCTCAGCCTTGTCCAGTTGTGGCTGTTGCGCAATCCGGAAGGGGTCGACTGATGGCGCAGGCCCGCAGCCGCAAGAGCCGGATCGGCGCGCAGGTCGCCGAGCACGCGACCGGCATCATCGCCTCCATTCTGTTCCTGGCGCCGATCGCCTGGACGGTGCTTTCGGCCTTCAAGCCGGCGCAGGAGGCGCGCCAGCCGCCGCTGCCGCCCTGGCCGACGACGGGTTTTTCCCTCGAGAACTACGCCACGCTCAACACCTTTGGTGACGGGCTGTGGCTGCCGGCGCAAAACAGCATCTATGTCTCGGTCATGACTGTGGTGCTGTCGGTGATCGTCAGCGTGCTCGCCGGCTACGGTTTCTCGCGCTTCCGTTTTCCGCTGAAGAACCTGCTCTTCGTCGTCATCCTGTCGACGATCATGATCCCATTCCAGTCGATCCTGACGCCGATCTTCCTGGTGCTGACAAAAATCGGCCTGCACAACACGCTGACCGGGCTGGTCTGCGTCTACGTCACGCTGCAGCTGCCGTTCTCGATCTTCATGATGCGCAACGCCTTCGACGCGGTGCCGCGCGAGATCGAGGAGGCCGCGCGCATGGACGGCGCCAACAATGTCACCATGCTGTTGAGGGTGATGCTGCCGCTGGTCTGGCCGGGCATCGTCACCATCGCGCTGTTCGCTTTCCTCGGCGCCTGGAACGAGTTTTTGGCAGCACTCGTGCTGATGACCGACCAGTCGAAATTCACGCTGCCGATCATGATGACCGCACTGCAGTCCGGCCGCTTCGGCGCCATCGACTGGGGCGCGGTGCAGGCAGGCGTCACCGTGATGATGGTGCCGTGCCTGGTGCTTTTCCTGCTGCTGCAGCGCTTCTACATCCGCGGCCTGATGGCAGGGGCCGTCAAGTGACGAATCGAACCGAACCGGAGTAAATTGATGACCGCATCGCAATCCGCCAGTCAGGGCACCAAGCCGAAACTCGCCTTCCGCCCGCTGCCGGTGCCGCAGGTCGACGTGCGCGGCTTCTGGGGCGACCGCGTCGATGCCGTCGCCAGCAAAACCGCCGGCATCCTCTACGACCGCTGCGTCGAGGCGCGCATGCTCGAGCAGATCGATCCGGACCGGCCGTCGCCCGGCGTCGTCATTTCGTTCCACTCACCCTCGCCGGACGAGGCCGCCACCGCCGGCAACGAGTTCACCGGATCGACGGTGACCACGCAGATGTTCTGGGACTCGGATTGGGGCAAGACCATCGAGACCGCCGCCTACTCACTCTACCGCCGCCGCAACGACGAGCTGGAGAAGAAGATCGACGCCGTCATCGACATGTACGGCAAGCTGCAGCAGCCCGACGGCTATCTGTCGAGCTGGTACCAGCGCATCCAGCCGGGCCTGCGCTGGACCAATCTGCGCGACTGCCACGAGCTCTATTGCGCCGGCCACCTGATCGAAGGCGCGGTCGCCTATTATCAGGCCACGGGAAAACGCAAGCTGCTCGACATCATGTGCCGCTACGTCGACCATATCGCCGAGACGTTCGGTCCCGAGCCCGGCAAGAAGAAGGGCTATTGCGGCCACGAGGAGATCGAACTGGCGCTGGTCAAGCTGGCACGGGTGACGGCCAAGCGCAAATACATGGAGCTTGCCAAATATTTTATCGACCAGCGGGGACTTGAGCCGCATTATTTCGACGAGGAGGCGCGTGCCCGCGGGGCCGACCCGAAGGCCTATCATTTCAAGACTTACGAATACAACCAGTCGCACAAGCCGGTGCGCGAGCAGGACAAGGTCGTCGGCCATGCGGTGCGGGCGATGTACCTCTATTCGGGCATGGCCGACATCGCCACCGAATATGGCGACGACACGCTGCGGGTGGCGCTCGACCGGTTGTGGGACGATCTCATGACCAAGAATCTCTACGTCACCGGCGGCCTCGGGCCGTCGTCGCACAATGAGGGTTTTACCGCCGATTACGACCTGCCCAACGACACCGCCTATGCCGAAACCTGTGCTTCGGTCGGCCTGGTGTTCTGGGCAAGCCGCATGCTCGGCATGGGCCCCAATGCGCGCTACGCCGACATCATGGAGCGGGCGCTCTACAACGGCTCGATCTCCGGCCTGTCGCTCGACGGCTCGCTGTTCTTCTACGAAAATCCGCTCGAAAGCCGCGGCGCCCACCACCGCTGGAAATGGCACCGCTGCCCGTGCTGCCCGCCCAATGTCGGGCGCATGGTCGCCTCGATCGGCAGCTATTTCTACGGCCTGTCGGACGACGCACTGGCAGTCCATCTCTATGGAAACGGCACGGCTCGTTTCGATATCGCCGGCACGCAAGTAGAGCTGACCCAAACCAGCAATTATCCCTGGGACGGCGCGGTCTCGATCTCCGTCGAACCGGAAGCTCCGACCGAGTTCACCTTGCATCTGCGCCTGCCGGGCTGGTGCCGCAGGGCGGCGCTTAAGGTCAATGGCGCCGATATCGATCTGGACGCTGTCACCAGCGACGGCTACGCAGCGATCCGCCGCGAATGGCGCAAGGGCGACCGCGTCGAGCTCGATCTCGAAATGGCGGTCGACCGCCTCTACGCCAACCCGCAGGTGCGGCAGGATATCGGCCGCGTCGCACTGGCGCGCGGACCGCTGATCTATTGCGTCGAGGAGACCGACAATTCCAGCCAGCTGCACCGCATCGCCCTGCCGCGAACGGCCGACATCGAGGCGCATCAGCAGCCGAACCTTTTGGGCGGCGTCGTGACACTTTCGGCGATTGCCAAAAAGGAGGCTGTCGAAAACTGGGAAGAAGGGCTCTACCGCACCGAACCGCCGGCGGTCGAGGAAGCGAAAGTCACCGCCGTGCCGTATTTCGCCTGGGACAACCGCGACCCCGGCGAGATGCTGGTCTGGCTCAGGGGCGAATGAAGGCCGACGGCGTCGCCCGCCCGATCTCCTCGGCCACAAGTTCCTGCAGCTGCCAGAGGTTGCGGTCGCGGATGCCGCAGGCGTCGAGATGGCGAATGGTCTCGAACAGATATTCGGCGCCCGAACCCCAATGGCCGACGGCCGTGGCCAGGGTCGCCGCTATCGCTCGCTTTTCGAGTTTGCCGGCATAGCGCGGATTGGCGGGATCGACAACGAAACCAAGCGCTTGGCCCATGCCGTCGCTCGTCCTGACCTGCAGCCATCGCGGCACGTTGACGGCCGGCAGGATGGTCATCTCACGGCGCAGCAGCGCCTCGAGATTGGCCGCCACCGGCTCGGCGATCTCGAACACCATGCCCTGGCATTGGCCGCCGCGGTCGAGCGCCATCATCAGGCCGGGCTGCTCAACGGTGCCCCTGAAGCGTTGCACCGTAAAACAGAACGAACGGTGCCAGCCCGTCGCCACGGCCCGTTCGCCACCCCTGAGCTCGCCGGCCGGCTTCCACAGCAGCGAGCCATAGGCGAACAGCTTCACCGGCCCGGCCGGCGCGCCGGCCAGCACCTCGTCGCGAATGCGCGCGTAGTCGGCATCGGTCATGTAGACCATGCCCGGTGTCGGTCCGGCGTCCTCGACCGCCCGCAAAGTACGGGCGACCAGCGCCTCGGTCAGCGCCATCGGTGACTTGCGCGGTGCCGACCGACGCCGCGACGCAGCGGAAATAACCTTGCTCATCCTCATGCTCTCAGCTTTGCCGCCATGTTGCCGAAGGCTGGAGGATTCTCAAGGGCCGAGTACACCGGCGCGGTATCGGGTTCGAACTATCGTGTCCAACAGCTTGACTGGTCTAGTTTAGTGCGGAGGCTGATCTGGCCGGACGGTGTCGTTGCAGCCGTCGACATAGGGATGGAGCGACCACCGGGAGCCGGGCCGCTCCTGTTGCTCCTTAGTGAGCGGATCCTGGGACTGCGCGTAGCCGTCCTGATAGCCCCGAACGATTTCGTCGATATCGTCGGGCCAGTCGCCGTCCCATGGTCGTCCCAGAATCTGGGCCTGTTGGACCGGATGCAGTTCGTTGTGGCCTTCATGAAAGCTGTCGTGGATGTGTCCGGCATCATAGACCCACCGGCCGGTCACCCCCAGGATTGTCGCTCCGGTTCCATCGCCTTTGTTGGTCTCGATGCTGGGCAGGCCGGCATCGCTCGGACTGGCCGTGTCCGAACTGCTGAAGGCTGCGCCGAGCAGCGAAGCGAGCAGGGCGAGAAGCGCCAGTACGTAGGCAACGACCACGCCCACGCCCGACATGCAAAGCGCCAGCGCCGCCAGGGCCGCGATCAGGGCGAGGATGTTGACGGTCTGCAGGTCATGGATCGATGCACCCTCGAACTCAACATGCAGCGCCTCCGACTTTACCCCGGTCACCTTGTCCTCCGCCGGGTTCCCGGTGAACAGAAAGCCATGCGAGGAGGTGATTGCGTTTTCCGCCATGAGATAGCCGAACGGGGCACTGGCGGCGGCAACAGGCTGGGTGACGCCTACCGGGTTGTTCGGCAGCAGCAAATTGAGGCTGTAGTCGGAGTCCAGGCTTCCCGGCCAGGTCTTCTCCGACGGCGGCTCGATGCTGATGACCATGCCGACGATGCTGACCGGCTCGCCGAGGCAAACCAGCCGCTTATTGAGCCACCAGTCGCAATAGGCGAGAATCCAGACAATCTCGGTCACCACCAGCGCGATCGGTATGCACCATGGCTCGCCCATCGCGACCACCACTACGACCATTACCGCCGCGAATATGCCGCTGGTAATCGCCGCGCTGATGTACTGGTTGACCGAAATCACCTCGTCGGCGGTCGTGCACTTGGTCCAGGATTTGTCGTCGGTGGCCATCACGGCTCCAAGCTGCTGAGGACGGTCAAGGTGACGCCGCCGCTGGCGCGGTCACCCTCGTCAAACGCATTCAGATTGAGGGCTTGCCGGCCGGTCCAGCCGTCCGGCGGCGTAGCGACCGCCGTGATCGTCACCTGTTCGCCCGGCGCCAGCGACGGCAGGTCAGGCGAAATTTCGACCTTCCAGCCCGGCGGCAGGGGATGAGCCGACGGCAAGTGTGCCGCCAGCCGGCGCTTTTGCTCCGCCTTGGCGGTCTCTTCCGTTGGCTGCCGGTCGTCGCGACAGGGGCCGAGCGGCGGAATGGTGTAGGCATCGACGGTGAACCGGTACCGATGCGGCCGACGGGTAGCGTTGCGCAATTCGAATTGAAACGTTGCTGGCGACTGCGCCAGTCCGACATCGGTATTTTCTTGCCCGAGATTGTTGGCGAAGTTGGCGTCATCGGCCGGGTCGAGCAAAGCTTGCAGGCAATAGTGACCTGCTTGCCGCGGCGTATGCCAGTCGAAGGAGACGAACCCAGGCTGGCTGGCGGATCCGATCACCCCGACCGAGACCGGCCTCGTGCCTATCGGATTCGACACGGTTCCGATGCCAAACGACAGATAGGACAGATGAACCGGCATCTTGACGACGACGGCATTCGCGGAGGCGTTCCAGACGCGAACCCGCACCTCGTAGTCGGTGTCCGCCTGCAACCTGCCGGCGGGAACGGGGACACCACCCTGGCGCAGCTCGATGTCGGGATTATCCCAGGTGACCGCGAGACCAAGGCCGATCAGGTAATACTGATCGTAGATCAGCGGGTCAGGCCGGCAGAAAGCAGGGTGATCGATCGGTACGCAATGCGCCCGGGACCCTTTCTGGTCGACCCGGCGATCACCCCCTAGCCGCCACCGGCGACAGAAACGGTGAGCCATCTCGATCAGTGCCGGAATCCAGGCGGAGAACAGTGCTCGCAGGATTGCCGCTATTCCTCGCATCGACTCCCCCTCTGAAGCTAACGCAGGGCAACGCTCTGATTAACAACGGGATTCGCGCGGCAACAGCGTATTGGAGTGTCAGACGACTGGTGCCGTTTGTACTCTGGTCAGACGAACAAAGCTGGGGTCAGACGAACAAAGCTGAGCTCGAATGGTAAGCTGGCTATTTCCGCGCGAAGAAAAAACCGCGCGCGAATTGCACAATGCGCTGGTGGAATACGAGTGCCAATATTGCGACAATGGCAAGTATGTAGAGAGCTTCGGTCGATCCGTCGCCGCCGTCAGGTGAAATACCAAACCAACTCTCGATGAAATCCATGAACAGATTCCCCCCGCGCAAACTTGCGACCCTGTTCAGCATAGCTCTTCAGCTTGTCCCGGTGTCAAGTACGGATGCGTTGCCCATCCACATAAATCCAGCAAAGACCGGTTTGCCGAATTGCCTGCTGTCTGTCGATAAACCTGCGAATTTTCCTAAACATTGGTTAAAAATTGTCGCGGCTTATTGATGCACAACTGAAGGAAAGCTTTGTATCTCGGTCATTTCCGGGTCATTTTGTCGATCATGTGCCCCCGAAACGCTGGTCTGGATCAGGGACGCCGGATAGCGGTATCGCCGATTTGAGCAGCGCTTCATGCCTTGAATTCGCCAGGGCGCGCGTCATCTAGCTTTGAGTGGCGCCAGCCACTTGAACGGGTGGAGGCAGATTTTGGCGCTCGAAGCTGTCGCGCGTCCGAACGCCGGTCGCCGCCTTGTTGCGGTAGCCGTCGTGGCGGTGCCGTTGCTGTTCGTCCTCAGTGGACTGGCCATCCGCTATGCCGCATTCGCTTCGGTCTCGTCGGAAACCGGCTTCGCGGCCTACGCCCAAGCGCTCTGCCGGTGGGATTGCGCGTGGTATGTCGGCATTTCCGAACTCGGCTATGAGCGCTTTCCCATTCCAGGCCAGAGCAATGTCGGACGCTGGGGCTTCTTCCCGCTCTATCCGATGCTGGTGGCGGCGATCCGGTCTGTTTTCCCTTTTCCGACCATCTTGATCGCATCGATCACATCGATTGGGTGCAGCTACGCCGCCTGCTTGGTGGCGTGGCCGCTGCTCGAGAAGAACATGCGCGCCTATGTGCTGTATTGCGCCTTCCTGCTCAGCGGCCCGTTCTCCTATCATTTTACGACTTTCCTGACCGAGCCTCTTTTCGTGCTGCTAACGTCGTGCGTTTTTCTGGCGCTCAAGCGCTCCAGCTACCTGGCTGCGGGACTGTCATCGGCTCTCCTGTCGGCAACCAGGCTCGTCGGAGTGCTTGTTGTATTTGCAACCGTCATTCAGATGTTCAGGGATTACCGCGCCAAGGGCGGGTCGACGCTGTCGTTCCCACGTTGGCTGCTTGGCCGGCCGGACCTGCTCGTCGCAATTCTCATCTCTCCAGCCGGTCTATTCGCCTACATCCTGTTTCTTTATCTGACCGTCGGCGACGGCTTTGCCTTCCTGCACGTGCAGCGCGCGTTCGGACGGGTGCCGGGCAATCCGCTCGCCTTCATATGGGACGGGCTTTCGGCCGTTCCGACGACTGGATGGCTGCCGACGGCGCCGCAATGGAGCGCGCTCGCCGCACTCATAGGACTGGCGCTGTCGGCGGTTCTGGCGGTTCGCAGGCAATATGGCGCCGCGTTGTTCTGCGCCTGCTGCATCATCCTGCCGCTGGTCACGAACCTGGCCTCGATGGTCAGATACGTCGTCGGGCTCGCACCTCTGACAATGTTGCTGGCCATGCTGTTGTCGGCGTCGAAGCTGACTTTTCTTGCGGCTCTGGCTCTCTTCCTGGGCGCCTGTTATTTCATGACCGTGGCATGGATCGGGGGCTATCTTGCCCTGGTCTGACATTTCGGGCCGGTCTCAGCGCGGGGCCAGGCTTGGCGGCTACGCGCTGGCGGCGGTTCTGGCGGGAACAGAAATCGTCATTCTTGCGCTTGCTCTCAATCCGAACGTCAACGCCGATTATCGCGCCTACTACATTGATAGGACAACGACCTGTCTCAATCGCGATGCGGTCGGCAGCTACATCCTTGGCGAGACGGTGTCGTTCCGGTCCGACGGAGCTAAAAAGGCAGCCGGCATGATGGTCTGCGGCTGGTCGGGGCCTGTTGCCGACGGCACCCATTCGCTGGGCGAGACCTCGCGGCTTCGCCTGGAGATACCGTCGCTGCGCGACGGCCTGACGGCCACGCTGCAAATGGCCGCCGTCATTCGCCCGCCGCAGCTCACGCAGCGGGTTATGATTTCGGTGAACGGCTTTCGGGTGCATGCGGTGACGCTGTCCGGCAAAGAGCCGCGAGCGGTCTCGTTCGCCATCCCACCGGCGGCTCTCGCCGAGACTAAAACACTCGACATCGCTTTTGACTACCTCGACGGCATTCCGCAAACTCCGGCCGCCAGCAACATCTACAAACGCTCCATCAAATTGTTGTCGTTCCGGCTCGATCCCAGTGAGGCGGGTTAGGGCGGGCGATCACGCTGGCCGTGTCTTCGCTGCTGAAAAACCCAGCGGTCGAGCATGAGAAGATTGACCGCCGGAACAAGCAAGCATGTAACCAGAATGGCAATAATCGGCGGCAGGCCGAGTTTCGCCGTCAAAAGCAACGGCGCCGCGTAGGCAACGGCGAAGCCTGTCGCCGTCAGCAAGAAAAAACGCGGAGCTTCCGTTCGATGCGATCCGCTCGAGGCGAAGGTTACGAACTTATGCGCGAGGTAAGAAAACAGGGCGGCTACCGTGTAAGCCGCGAGCGAGGCACCGACCGGCGAGAAGCCGAACTGCTCCCATTCTGCCAAAGCGGTGGCCATCATGGCATAGAGGATCGTTGCAGCAATGCCGACCGACCCGAAACGCGCCAGCAGCTTCAGCCCGGCGTCGCCGGTCGAACGGCGCTCAGACATGCGCACTACACGCATACTGCGCTCCAAGCGGCAGCGACGCGAGCGCGCGCTCGATTCTTCTGGCAAAGGGCCTTGCCGACGGCAGCAGCAGGAAATGCTCGGATCGGATGTCCCTGAAGCCGGTCTGCTGAAAGAGATACGCAGCTTTGGCGGCGCCGAGCAGGACCGCGTCCTGGTCGAACGGGCACCGGAACACCGCTAGACGCGTCATCGGATTGTAGGGGTTGTGCTCGATGACACAGGCGACGCCGCCTGGCCGCACGACCCGCCGCATTTCCACGAAGAAATCGAGCCAGGAGGAGGGCGGAACGTGATGGACGACGCAACTGGCGAAAGCCAGATCGAACGCGCCATCCTCGTAGGGCAGTTTCGGCGTGGTGCAGGCCCTATAGGTCACACCTGGATTGTCCTGGCCGGCGCGCGAAATCGATTCTTGCGAGACGTCGCAGCCATCGAGGCTGTCGAAAGCGCCGTCGAGGTAGGGGTGGAGCGAACCGACGCCGCAGCCGACATCCAGCGCCCTGACAGCCGAACCACCCTGCCGGAGCTTTCGCTCGACCACCAGACGCCGGAGCAGGTCCGCCTTGGCGATAAGGAAGAAGTCGTGCCCGAGCCCGGAAAACCGGATAGACCCTTCGACCGCCTCGCCATAGTTGGATTTATAGCTGTCGAAGAGTTCGGCCATTCGCGGGGACTCCACTCCTGGGCTTGTGGAACGATCGGCGGCGCTCACCAGAGACGGCACGCATCGCCTCGTCGAAGCCGGTGAGCCGATCGATCACATAAAGCGGGCGGCGTTTCACCTCGGCATGGATGCTGCCGACATAGAGCCCGACCACGCCGGTCATGAAAAGATTGATGCCGCACAGGAGCGACACGATCACCACGGTTGATGTCCAGCCGGCAATGATGCCGGCTTCAAAAAACCAGGCAAACATGGCGTAGGCGCCAAAGACCACCGCAAGCGCGGAAATGGCCAAGCCGCCCCAGAGCGCCAGGCGCAACGGCTTCTCGGAAAAACTGACGATGCCGTGAACCGCAAGGTGCATCATCTTCCAGAACGGGTACTTGGTCTGGCCCAGGGTTCGCGCGTGGCGCTCAAACGGCACAGCCGTCTGCTTGAACCCCATCCAGCCGAACATGCCCCTGACGAAGCGGTCATGTTCGGGCATACGCTTGAAGGTTTCCAGCGCCTTGCGGCCGACCAGACGGAAGTCACCGACGTCGCGGGGAATATCGACCGACGTCATTTTCTCCAGCAGGCGATAGAAGAGACTTGCCGTGAAACGCTTGAACCAGGATTCGCCGTCGCGCTTGACCCGGCGGGCATAGACGATCTCGAAGCCTTCCTTCCATTTGGCAATCAAATCTAGAACGACTTCCGGCGGGTCCTGCAGGTCGGCATCCATGACGATGACGGCATCGCCCGCGGCGGCGTCCATGCCGGCGGTAATCGCCACCTGGTGGCCGAAATTGCGCGAAAATTCGATCAGCCGAAAGCGCGGCTCGGCGGCGACCACCTTTTGCAGGTATTCGACGCTTCCGTCGAGGCTTCCGTCATCGACGAAGATGGCCTCCGTTTCGCCGTCCAGCCGGCCGATAAGCGAACTGATACGCTCGATCAGCCGAGGCAGCACCTGTTCTTCATTGTATATGGGCAGGACCAGCGAGTAGCGCGGCGATGACCTGTTCACCGTCATTCCAGGGCCTTGGACCACAGACTCTCGCATGCGGTTGAAAATGGAACGCAAGCTACAAAGTTCCAAAGTCACTTGAGAAAGTGCTAATTTAGCTGACTATTGAGGGGATACTGTTTCTCGAGCAGGACTGGAGGGTACCGTGACGTCGGACGTCCGCATCGAAGCATGGAATTATCGTACGCTGCCGGCGCGATCGGCCTGGCGAGAAGCAGTCGCCGACGCATAACCCCGCATTGCCTGCTCCCGGACATGCCGGTTGAAGCAGCGCTACCGGCGACCTGAGCGTGCGGGCCGACCGCGTTTGACGCATGTCAGACATGGCTCATGGACGAGGGTCGCCGAGCCCGGCCGAGTATCGCGCTTGCAGGGCGCCGAGCGTCCTGACCGGCACCTGTCGTACCGGCTGGGCCTAAGCTGGCCCGCAGCCGGTACGACACAACCTTGCCGGCCTGACGAGGACCGCCGTCAAGCAGCCGGCCGGATGTTTTGGTTCACCCGGAAGAGATTGTTCGGATCGTATTTCTTCTTCAGCGAGGCCAGGCGCTCGTAATTATCGCCATAAGCCGCCTTGAGCCTTGCATCGCCCTCGTCATCCATCATGAAGTTCAGGTAGGCGCCACCCAGATCGAACGGATGCACCGCCTCCCAATACGCCTTGGTCCAGCGTGTCACCGGCCCCGCTTTCTGTGGGTCCGGATCGATCCCGGCGATGACCATCGACCAGGTCGCATCACGGTAATTCCAGGGTGTCTCGTCTTTGCCGACGCGATGGACGGCGCCATCAATCGGATAGAGATGCATGAGCGATAGCTCGCTCGGCGTCTTCGCCGCCTGCTCGAGATGGGCGTCGATCGCCTCGTCGGACAGCGTCTTGACGAAATCGCCCCGCCAGTACCACTGCATTCCCTTCGGGTAGAGCCCATCGAACATGCTCTGCACGGCGGGATAGGGCATCGTTCCCATCCAATTGAACCAGGGCGCGGGAAGCGCATCGAGCAGCGGGGCCAGCGCCTCTCTGCCCCTTTCCTCCGGGCCGTCATAGCAGCACATCAGCAGACACATCCGCTTTCCCCAAAACTCTTCCGGAAATGGTGCGCTCGAGAGGACGGTCTTGAGCCCGAGAAAGATCCCGAGTTCTTCGGGCGCGTTCGGCAGGAACTCGCGATAATGCTGCATGATGGTGCGGGCGTGGCGCTGATCCCAAGCGATCGGCCCCGCAAAAACCATGCTGACCCGGTGAAGCTGGAACATAAAGCTGGTGACGATGCCGAAATTGCCGCCGCCGCCGCGAAGCGCCCAGAACAGGTTGGGGTTCCGCTCCTTGCTGGCGGTGACGAAGCTTCCGTCGGCAAGCACGACATCGGCCTCGACCAGATTGTCGATGGTCAGGCCGTATTTGCGCGTCAGATAGCCATGGCCGCCGCTCAGCGTCAGCCCGGCGACCCCGGTGGTCGAGATGATGCCCGCCGGTACGGCCAGGCCAAATGCATGGGTGGCGTGGTCGAGGTCGCCCTGAGTGCAACCCGGACCCACCCGCGCCGTACGGGCGTCCGGATCGACGCGCACGCCGTTCATCGCCGACAGGTCGATCACCAGACCGTCGTCGCAGCTTCCCAATCCTGGTCCGTTATGGCCGCCGCCACGTACCGCAACCAGCAAATTGTTGTCGCGGCCGAAATTCACCGCCGTGATCACGTCGGCGACGTCGACACAGCGGGCGATGATCAGCGGCCGCTTGTCGATCATGCCGTTGTAGAGCTTGCGGGCCT
Organism: Mesorhizobium sp. WSM4836; assembly: GCF_055811815.1. Taxonomy (NCBI): domain Bacteria; kingdom Pseudomonadati; phylum Pseudomonadota; class Alphaproteobacteria; order Hyphomicrobiales; family Phyllobacteriaceae; genus Mesorhizobium; species Mesorhizobium sp. WSM4836. The sequence continues at coordinate 51,722 of NZ_JBVVQF010000025.1, read as the reverse complement.
CCTCATAGCGGGCGTCGCCGGCGCGGATAACTTCGCCCCGCATGCTTGCTGCGAATTTGGTGTTGTCTTCATCGTTCATGATATTCCTCCCTGTTGTTGGACCCGTCGGCCGGTCGGTGAAACGCTAGTCCCGTCCGCTGCTCCCGCAAATGTCGCATCGTCCAATTCTATTGTCCGATCGTTCAGGGGAGGATTAGCCATATGTGCGCTTGCTCATATGGCCATATCGCTCTTCTCAAACCGCAGTCCCGGACGATCGTGAGCGCAATGTTCCCGCCAAGTTCCATGAAACCGCTGCGGTGTCGCAAGGCGGTTTCATGCAACTGTCTGACGCTCAGTCGGCAATGCCCGACGCAATTGCCGCACTTGGCCGCAAATCCTTAGTCGACACGCACGCGGCGCGTCACTTGGCCATTGCTTTCCCAATATGTGTGTTTCTTGGCGATCCACGGATCGCTCATCGCCGGCTGAATGTTGCCGCTTTTATCGATCGCGCGCGAGGTGACGGTGTGCTCCCCGGCGGACGGCTTGGGCCAGTCGAGAGACCACATCTTCCAGGCGAATTCCGCCTCGTCGCTGCCGTCGATTGTCGCCGGCATCCACGGCCCATCGTCGATCTTCACCTCGACCCGGTCGATCGGCGCGCCCCAGGCGGCTCCGCCGATCCGGTAATCGCTGCCGATGTGGGTGACCCGAGCCGGCGCCGATTTGAGGCGCGCCCGTCCGACGGACGTTTCTACCCACACGGTCTCGCCGTTATGGTCTTCCTCGCGGAGCGTGACGTAGTCGCGTCCCATGAACCGGTTCTCGAGGCGCTGGTCGCGCACGTCGATGCGCTTGAGCCATTTCACGTTGGCGACCCCGTACCAGCCCGGCGCTATCAGCCGCAGCGGGAAGCCGTTATCGGGCGGCAAGGGAGTTCCGTTCATCTCGTAGCAAAGGATGTTTTTTGGATCCATGGCATCTGCCAGCGACATGCTGCGCGCGAAGTTCTGCTTGAACTTAACGTCATCGGCCCGCTTGATCTCGCCTTCGTCGGCGGCCCAGAAGACCACTTCGATGCCGCTGTCGAGGGCGCCGGCCTCCTTTAGGATCGGGGCAAGAGGCGTACCCGCCCAGTGCGCATTGCCGACGCCGCCGTTGAAAAACGGAAGGCCGGTATTGCCTGAACATTCGATCGTGAACGTGATTTCCTGGCGCGGCCGGGCTTTGATGTCGTCAAGCGTCAGGGTTGTCGGCTTTTTGACCTGGCCGCTGATTTCGAGCTTCCACGTGCTCGCGTCGATGACTGGCCGGTTGAAATGTGCGATTGAAAAGAACTTGTCATTGGGCGTTACCCAGGAATCGAGATCCTCCCAAACGAGCTGATTCTTGATGACCTCCGGAACCGGGTTCGGTGGCAGTTGATCGAGCCATTTGACGACTTTCTCGCCGGGCCGGCTTGGAAAGGCATAGGCGTGTTGGCTCACGAAGAATGCCGCCAGGCCCGCAAGCGCCGCGCTGCCCTTGGTGATGAACTCTCGACGCGGAATCCGCAGGCTTGCTGCGAATTTGGTGATATCTTCATCGTGCATGGTATTCCTCCCTGTTATTGGACCTGTCGGCCGGTCGATGAAACGCTAATCCCGTCCGCTGCTCCCGCAAATGTCACATCGTCCAATTCTATTGTCCGATCGTTCAGGGGAGGATTAGACCGGATGGGTAGTTGCTCGGGCGGCTGTATTGCCGGATAGTTCGAGATGCCTGGCCGAAAAACTCGTTGTCAAAGGGAGTAGCCGATCGTTTCCGGAGGTGTAGTGCATGGATGTCCTTTCCGATGTGCTCCGAGCCGTTCGCCTCACGGGTGCGATCTATTTCGACGTCGACGCCAGTTCGCCCTGGGTCGGTGAGTCGCCGGGCACGGCCGAGATTGCCGCCGCCGTCATGCCGGAGGCAGAGCACATCATTTCTTTTCATGCCGTGATGTCGGGCTCGTGCTGGGCCGCGCTAGGAGACGATTCCGTGCCCCCGGTGCTCGTGAACGCCGGTGATGTCGTTGTCTTCCCCGGTGGTGTTCCGAACGTCTTGAGCTCCTCGCCCGGAGCGCGGGGCGAACCCAATATGGCGATGTATTATCGGCCGATAGACGAGAGCCTGCCGTTCGCGGTGATCCATGGTGGGGGCGGAGACGAGCGGACCCGCTTCATTTGCGGGTATCTTGGCTGCGATGCGCGTCCCTTCAATCCTCTCCTCGCCGCGTTGCCGGCCATTCTGTGTGCCCGCAAGCCCGCCGATGGAAGCAGCTGGGTTATCGACCTTTTTCGGCTGGCGCTGGCAGAAGGTGGCAGCGGGCGGGCGGGGGGTGAAACGATCCTCGCCAAGCTGAGCGAACTGATGTTTGTCGAGATCGTCCGCCGCCATCTCGAGACCCTCCCCGACGATTCGCGCGGCTGGCTGTCAGGCCTACGGGATCCACATGTCGGCGAGGCGCTCCGGCTCATTCACGCCCGCCCAAGGGACGAATGGACATTGGACAGGCTCGCGCGCGAAGTGGGGCTCTCGCGCACCGCATTTGCAAGCCGCTTTACCCACTATGTCGAGGTCTCGCCCATGCACTACCTTGCCCGGTGGCGCCTGCAACTGGCGGGACGTCTGCTCGAACGGCCCGAAATGAGCATCGCGCAAGCGGGTGCTGAGGTCGGCTACGAGTCGGAGGCCGCCTTCAATCGCGCCTTCAAAAAATTCGTCGGCGTTCCACCTGGTACTTGGCGAAAGGGACGGTCGGCGTTGCTCGAGGCGCAAAGATTGCCCGCTGGCATCGTCCAATAGGAAAAAATTGGCAGGGTGTTCACGCGTCTGCGTGCAGCGCCGACATCGTCCTAATGGCGCAAAGCGCTGGACGATGACGGGCCGCCTCGACGCTTTCGGCGAGGCGTTTTCAGGTTTCGCGCCTCAATCCTTCGCGCGCTCGACATAGGCGCCATCGGCGGTCATCACCACCACGCGGGTGCCGGCGCTGATGTGTGGTGGCACCAGCGTACGCACGCCGTTGGACAGCGTTGCCGGCTTGTAGGACGAGGATGCCGTCTGGCCCTTGGTCACCGGCTCGGTCTCGACCACCTCGAACGTGGCGCGCTGCGGCAGCACCAGCGAGATGGCGATGTTGTTGTACTGCGAGATCTGCACCGGCATGCCTTCCACCAGATAAGGCGCCATGTCGCCGACCACGCTTTCCGGCACCGCGACCTGGTCGTAAGTCTCAGGGTTCATGAAGTGAAAGCCTTCGCCGTCGCGGTAGAGGAACGTGTGCTCGCGCTCCTCTACATAGGCGCGCTCGACCTGCTCGGTGGTGCGGTAACGCTCGGAAACCTTTACCCCGTCGGAGATACGCCGCATGTCGAGCTGGGTGACCGGCGTACCCTTGCCAGGATGAATGTTTTCGGCAAAGAGGATCACATAAAGCTTGCCGTCCTTTTCGACGACGTTGCCTTTGCGTAAGGAGCTGGCGATGACCTTCACGGGTTTCCATCCTGATAAAATTTGTTGGCGCAAATCGGCTGGAGAGGCCGCTGCGTGCGGCCTAGCGCATCTTGGCCGCAATCGCCAGCCCTCTGTGCAATTCGCCTGAAGCCGATGACCGCCGCCTCGCCGTGGTGGACGCCGCATGTCCATGCCGACCGCCGGCCGCGACTGATCCTGCGCAATGCCATTGCCGCCGGCATGCGCGATTGGTTCGCCCGCCGCGACTTCGTCGAGGTGGAGACATCGGCCCTGCAGGTCTCGCCCGGCAATGAAGCGCACCTGTCGGCCTTTGCCACCGAGGCGATCGGGCCGGACGGGCAGCGCCAGCCGCTCTACCTCCACACGTCGCCGGAATTCGCCTGCAAGAAGCTGCTTTCCGCCGGCGAGGAGCGCATCTTCAGCCTCGGTTCTGTCTGGCGCAACCGCGAGCGCGGCCCCTTGCACCATCCGGAGTTCACCATGCTCGAATGGTACCGCGTCGGCGAGACCTATGAGAGCCTGATGCGCGATTGCGCCGAGCTTGTCGCGCTGGCGGCCGAACGGGCCGGAGCGAAGCGTATTACCTTCCGAGGCCGCGAGGCCGACCCGTTTGCGGCACCGGAACGGTTGAGTGTCGCCGACGCCTTCATGCGCCATGCCGGCATCGATCTGCTGGAGACGGTTGCAGCCGACGGCAGCACCGACCGCGCGGGGTTGCATGCGGCCCTGGTCCAGGCCGGATTGCGGACCGCGCCCGACGACAATTGGGCCGACCTGTTCAGCCGGGTGATGGTCGAAAAAATCGAACCGTTGCTGGGGCAGGGGCGCGCCACCATTCTCTTCGGATATCCGATCTCGGAGGCGGCACTGGCCCGGCCCAGCGCCGACGATCCGCGCACCGCCGAGCGCTTCGAGCTCTATTGCTGCGGCGTCGAGCTCGCCAACGCCTTTGGCGAGTTGACCGACCCGGCCGAGCAGCGCCGGCGCTTTGCCGCCGAAATGGACGAAAAGCAGCGCGTCTATGGCGAACGCTACCCGATCGACGAGGATTTTCTCGCCGCGCTTGCCATCATGCCGCAGGCGAGTGGCGCGGCGCTCGGCTTCGACCGGCTGGTGATGCTCGCCACCGGCGCGCTCAGGATTGACGACGTGATCTGGACACCCGTGGCCGGTTCCTGACGCCAGGTTGGGCAAGCCGATCTCGCCCGGCTTGAAAGCCAGGATTAGATGGTCGGTCCAGGCCGCCGCTGGCTCCGTCGAACCAGAAGATTGGCGACGACGAGCAAGATGATCGACAGCCCCATCATCAGTGTCGCGGCGGCAGTGATTGCCGGCGAGAGCTTTTCGCGCAGGCCGTTGGCGCTGGCCAGGAACTGCACCACGACGGCGTCGTCATGGGCGAAGCGCTGCAACCGTTCCGTGTGTTGCCGCCATCATGGCGGGCCGGCATAGTGCTGGCGGAGTTCGCGGCGCAGCGGAGCTAGCGGCCATCGTACCCACAATGGGCTTCGGCACAATGTCAGACAAGAACGCGCTGGACACAAAGCACGGCGGCGAATGGACGATGTCCTGGCGGTTGGTCATGCTTGCGGCCGCAGCGATTAACGTTGTGATGCTCCTGGCCGCGCTGTTCGCCGCGCAAAGGCTTGGTCTGGACGCTACGATCTTCTATCGAGATCCATCTGCAGCCGCCGATGTTGGCTTCTATACGGGGTGGATTTCGTCCCTAGGTGCTTCACTATGGATCGGCACCGGCGCCGTAACCCTGTTTGCTGGTCTGCTCACGCACCGATGGGATTGCACGTTTCTCGGCGGCCTTACCCTGGTCATGGGCCTCGATGACCTGTTGTTAATCCATGAGGACGTGCTGCCCGTTTTTGCGATACCAGAGATTGTTACAATGACTATCTACGCCGTCGCCGGGTTGTTCTGGTTCTTTCGGCTGCGACGCAAGACATTCGACGGCACGATCGTATTTGTGGCCGCAGGCTTCCTACTCGCGATGTCAGCAGCAATCGACCAGCTGGGAGAGCTGTTTCCTACCCCGGGTTCGGCGGTCGACATCGCCGAAGACGCCGTCAAAGAGCTTGGTATCTTCCTTTGGGCGGCAGGTGCGGTCGGGTATGCGGCGATGGTCACACGATTGGGCCGCCCGTGGGTGGATCCAGCCGATCCCAACTCTACAGGCTGACTGTCGCCCACGCCGTATCTTCGACTAGCGCCGACGTCAGCGGTGCCGCCGTCGCGGCCCGACCGCCATACGACATTCTTACTCGATGCGCGGTCGCTTCTTGCCACGACGGGCCAGAAGATTGGCGACGACCAGGAGGATGATTGACAGCCCCATCATCAGTGTCGCGGCGGCGGTTATTGCCGGGCTCAACTTCTCGCGTAGGCCGATGAACATTTCGAGCGGCATGGTGCGCTGGTTGGCGCTGGCCAGGAACTGCACGACGACCACCTCGTCGAACGAGGTGACGAAGGCGAAAGCGGCGCCTGATAGCACGCCGGGCAGGATCAGCGGCAGCATCACCCTGAAGAACGACGTGATGGGCTTTGCTCCGGAGATGGCGGCAGCGCGCATCAGATTGCGGTCGAAGCCGGTGAGGCTCGCTCCCACCGTGACAACGACGAACGGGCTGGCGAGCGCGGTATGCGCCAGGATGATGCCGGCATAGGTGCTGGCCAGGCCGACGCGGGCATAGAACAGATACGAGCCGACAGCGGTGATCACCACCGGCACGATCAGCGGCGACAACAGCAGCGGCATGACGATGCGGCGGCCGGGAAACTTTTCGTCGGAAAGCGCAATCGCCGTCAACGTGCCGAGCGTCGTTGCGATCAGCGTCGTTCCGAACGCAACGATCAGGCTGTTGCCGATCGCCGATTGCCAGCGTTGGGTGCCGAGCACGACCGCGTACCAGCGCGTCGAAATTCCCTCCAGCGGAAAGATGAAGAAGGCGCCGCTGTTGAATGACAAGGGAACTGGAATGAGGATCGGCACCAGCAGGAACAGGATCACCAGGCTGCACCACAGCCAGAGCAGGGTGATGCGGATTCGCTCGCCAGTCGTTGGATAGGGAGACAGCAGCATGGCTACACCAGCTTGAGACGGTCGAGGCCGAGGATGCGGGCAAAGATGCCGAACAGCGCCAGGGTGAAGACGAGCAGGATGAAGCTCAGCGCTGCCGCCATCTCCCAGTTCAGCTCGACATTGACGTAGTTGGCGATGAAATTGCTGATCAGCTGGTCGCTTGCGCCGCCGATGAGCGCCGGCGTGATGTAGTAGCCGAGGCAGAGAATGAAGGTGAGCAGGCAGCCGGCCATGACGCCCGGAAAAACCTGTGGAAGATAGACGCGGCGGAACGCGGTGAAGGGTTTTGCGCCGAGCGAATAGGCGGCCTTCATCTGCGAGGCCGGGATCGTGCGCATGACACTGTAGATCGGCAGCAGCGTGAACGGCAGCTGGATATGGGTAATGGCGATGATCAGTCCGATGCGGCTGTACATCAGGTCTAGCCGGTCGTCGGCAATGCCGAGCCACAACAGCAAATCATTGACTAGGCCGAATTTCTGCAGGAGCACGGTCCAGGCCGCGGTTCGCACCAGGATCGACGTCCAGAATGGCAGCAGCACCGCCACGATGAGGATGGCGGCGAGGCCCTTGGGCACGGAGGCGATGAGGTAGGCGAGGGGGAAGCCCAGTATCAGCGTGGCCAGCGTCACCGCCGCGGCGACGAAGAATGTGCGCATGAATACCTGCAGGAAGATCGCCTGTTCCGGCGGCACTCTTTCAATGCCTCCGTCGGCGTTCCAGCGCAGATCGAGCGCGCTCAGCAGGTAGAACGACGTCACGCTATGGGTGCCGCTCTCGATGACCGGCCACGTGCCGGGCGCCGACCAGAACGGCACCGCTTTCATCACCTCCAGCGGCGGCCTGTCGGCAGCCTCGAGTTGGCGTGCCGTCTTGAGCACCTGGCTGCGCGCACCGGGCAGCCGGGCATTCAGGCTCTTGGCGAGTTCGTAGGCGGTGCCCTTGGTCTGATTGTCGCGGAGGTCGGCGGCAAGGGCCAGGAAGGCGGCATCGCCGGGCAGTCCCGCGCCGTTCCAGCCGCGCAGCGTCTGGCTGGTCTGCGGCAGGGCGTCGGCAATCGTCGGATCATAGACGGCGCGCGACAGCAGCAGGACGATCGGGATGCCGAAGCTCAGCGCCAGCAGCACAAGCAAAGGCGCCGCCAGCGCCAGCGATCGCAGCCGGTCGCCAAACTCGGCGCGCCGAAGTTTTGCCGTGACGGATTTCGCCGCCTTGGCATCGGCGGCCGACCGGTCGCGCGCGATGCGCGGCCGGTCCAGTTCCGTGGGCCTAAGCGCCGTCATTTTTCCTACTGCGCGAGCCAGGCGTTGAAGCGCTTGACCAGATCCTCGCCGTAGTCGCCCCAGAATTCGGTGTCGGCGACCAGATAAGCGCTCATATGGTCGGGCGCGTTCGGCAATTTGGGCAGCGCGTCTGGCGCGACAAAGGAAGCTGCATCGGTCCGCACTGGCCCGTAAGTGATGTAGCTGGCGAGCTTGGCGTTGTTTTCCGGCTGGCTGATATAGGCAAGGTATTTGTAGGCCAGATCCGGGTTCTTGGCGCCCTTCGGAATGGCGATCATGTCGTATTCGAGGATCTGGTTGTTCCAGACGATTTTGAATGGCGCCCCGTCCTTGTCGATAGCATTCTGGATACGGCCGTTCCAGGCGGTGGTCATCACCACTTCCTTGGATGCCAGGAGCTGCGGCGGCTGCGCGCCGGCATCCCACCAAACGATGTCTTTCTTGATGGTGTCGAGCTTCTTGAAAGCGCGGTCGACGCCCTCCGGCGTGGCCAGCACCTTGTAGACATCGGCCGGCGCGACGCCATCGGCCATCAGCGCCCATTCCAAATTCTGCGCCGGGAACTTGCGCATCGCGCGCTTGCCCGGAAACTTGGTCGTGTCGAAGATGTCGAGCACCGAGGTCGGCGCCTCTTTCAGCACGTTGGGATCGTAGGCGAGCACGTCGCCATAAGCGTCGAGGCCGACGCCGCAGTCGAGCGCGGAACCTTCGAGAAACTTTTCGCGCGGCGCGATCTTGGAATAGTCGAGGCGCTCGAGAATGCCGGCGTCGCAACCCTGCAGCACGGTCGCGGTCTCGACCGTCACCAGGTCGATCGGCACGTTGCCGGTGTCGACCATGGCTTTGACCTTGCCGAGATCGCCAAGATATTCCTGCTCGACGATCTTGGCACCGGTCTCCTTGCTGAACGGCTCGAACCATGCCTTGCGCTGGGCATCCTGCCAGGCGCCGCCGCTGGCCATGATCGAAAGCTCGTCGGCGAAGGCGACATGTCCTGAGGTGATGAATGCTGTGGCTGCCGCAAAGGCGAACAGCCGTGCTTTGGTGATTTTCATTGTTGTTATTCCCCTGTTTTCGAGATGCAACCGCCCGTTCCGGCATCGGCCGGAAAGGCACGGCAGTCGTTGGGCGCGCAGCAAACCGTGAGCGGTTCCCCGTTGCCCATGGTCGCTTCGGGGCCGACCTTGACGGTCAGCACCTGTCCGTTTTCCAGCTTGGCCAGAAGACGCTGGTGGTCGCCGAGATAGATGCGGCCATCGACCGTGCCGGCCAACGCATTTGCTCCGTTCGAAGCGGGCGCAAGCTTCAGCCGCTCCGGGCGGATAGCGACATGGCAGGCCGCACCCTCCGCAACACCGATGGCGAGCGCCGTGACCGAACCGCCGCCGTCCAGCGCGACGCGGCACTCCCTGCCGGAGACGCGGTCGACCTTGCCGAGCAGTGTATTGTTCTCGCCGATGAAGCTTGCGACAAACGAAGTTTGCGGCGCGTTGTAGAGATCATCAGGCGAACCGAGCTGGGCAATCCCGCCATTGTTGAAAACGGCGACGCGGTCCGACATGGTCAGCGCCTCGCTCTGGTCGTGTGTCACATAGACGATGGTGACACCGAGCATCGTGTGCAGCTGCTTGATCTCGAGCTGCATATGCTCGCGCAGCTTCTTGTCGAGCGCACCGAGCGGCTCGTCCATCAGCACCAGGCTCGGCTCGAACACCAGCGCGCGGGCAAGCGCGACGCGCTGCTGCTGGCCGCCGGAAAGCTGTGCCGGCCGCCGGTCGCCGAACTGCCGCAGCCGCACCATGTCGAGCGCGCGGCCGACGCGGGCTGCGACTTCGGTCTTGGTAATCTTGCGGACCGAGAGCGGGAAGGCGACGTTCTCTTCAACGCTCATGTGCGGAAACAGCGCGTAGTTCTGGAACACCATGCCGATGTTGCGTTCGTAGGGCGGCAGCCTGTCGACCGACCGGCCTGCAAGCGCAATGACGCCGCTGGTCGGCCGTTCGAACCCGGCAAGCATGTTGAGCGTCGTCGTCTTGCCCGAACCGGAGGGTCCGAGAAGGGTAAGGAACTCGCCACGCGCAACGCCGAGGTTCAGTCGTGTTACCGCGAACGTGCGGCCGTCATAGGATTTCTCGACATCGACGAATTCGACAAAGCGCTGGCTGCCGGCATCGGCTGCCCGTGCAGGCTCGGCACTGTCGCGTGACAGGGTTGTCGTTTCGGCGATCACGGACGCAAGTCCGTCGAGCTGCGGCAGAAGCTGCTTGTCGAAACGAGGTGGTGCTTGCCGTGCATGTGTCGGTCTCGCGTGGTGCTGCCGCACAAGGCGGCAAACCAAAGTTGTATGCTCACACAATCGATCTCTAAAGGACCATAGATGCAGACAAGTTTGGCCGTCAAGCGGCTTTCATCGGGATTGTGTGAGAATTTTCGGCCGGATTATGGAAATATGTGCCGGACAATTACTATTGTCTGGAGCATTGTCTTATGCTAGATGCGCCGATAGCCAGAGCGTCAACACACCGAAACCGCCAATCCGCATGCTTCAGGACCTGCAACTCGCCTCGGATGAAGGCCCGGTCTATCGGCGCCTTGCCGACGCTATTGCCGAACGGATCACGGCCGGCACACTTGCGGTTGGAGACCGGCTCCCACCGCAGCGCGAGATCGCGCGTGCACTGGGCATCAATGTCACCACGGTGACGCGCGCACTGTCGACGCTGCAGCAGCGCGGCCTGCTCGAAGCGCGGCCCGGACGCGGCACAACGGTTGCGGCCCGCAATGGCGGCGAAAGGCTAGGTTTCGTGTCGGCGCCGAGCGACGACACCGGCGTAATCGATCTTTCCGTCAACAGACCTGCGACCTCGGCCTATCTCGACGCGCTCGGGCTGCTGCTGCCGCGCCTGTCCAAGGACCGGCACTATGCCACGCTTCAGGACTATCATCCCCCCGAGGGGCCGCTTTGGGCGAGGACGGCAATCGCCGAGTGGATGCGACCGGTGGCGGGGGAAGGCGATCCCGGCCGCGTGGTGCTGGCGGCGGGCGCCCAGCATGGGCTGGATTGCGTGCTTGGCGCGGTGACCAGGCAGGGCGAGGTCGTGCTCGCCGACGAAGTGACCTATCAGGGCATCAATGCACTGTGCCGGGTGCATGGGCTCGACCTCAGAGGCGTCGCGATGGACCGAGGCGGCATGCGGGCCGACGCGTTCGACGCGGCCTGCGCGCAGCTCCGCCCACGCGCGGTCTTCCTGGTGCCGACCCTGCACAACCCGACGACCATCACGCTATCCGAGGAGCGCCGGCACGAGCTGATAGCTGTCGCCCGCCGCCACAACGTCCTCATCATCGAAGATGACGTCTACCGCCCCCTGGCAGATAATCCGCCGCCATCGCTTGCCAGCCTCGAGCCCGAACTGACGATCCATATCGGCGCCATGTCGAAATGTCTTGCCCCAGGGCTGCGCCTCGGTTTTGTGATCGCGCCACGCGCCGTAGCCGGCCAGGTCGCAGCGGCTTTGCGCATCAACTGCTGGAGCATCAGTCCCTTGACGGCGCTGATCGGCGCGCGGCTGATAGAAGAGGGCCTGGTGGCGCGCATCATAGAAACGCAGAAGCAGGAGCTTCGCCAGCGCCAGGCCATCCTCACCGAAATCCTCGGCCGCTACGATGTCCAGAACCACCCCACTTCGACGCATGCCTGGCTGCGCCTTCCGGAGCCGTGGCGGGGCGCGGGTTTCGCTCGCACCTGCCTGGAACGTGGCGTTGCCGTGCTCCCGGGTGATGCCTTCGCGGTTGGGCGCGAGCCGGTACAGCACGGCGTGCGCATCAATGTCGGAGCCGCGCGCTCGCTCGACGATCTGCGCACGGCCCTGAACGCCATGGCCGAACTGTTATCGGCCGGCCATCTGCAATTGCCTGGCTTCGTCTAGGAATTTGATGATGGCAGCGTCGGAAAGGGTCGAAATCGCCATTGTCGGTGCCGGCGTTGTCGGGCTGGCAACGGCACTCCGGCTCGCAGCTGAGGGCCGCGAAGTCCTGCTCATCGACCCCAATGAGCCGGGCTCCGGGGCCTCTTTCGGCAATGCCGGAACGATTGCCGAATATGCCTGCATGCCGGTCGGCAATCCGGCTGTGCTGCGCGCGTTGCCAAAGCTGCTTCTCGATCCTAACAGCCCTTTTTCCTTGCGCTGGCCGGCGCTGTTGCGGCTTGCGCCATGGCTGGTTCAATTCGTGCGGCAATCGCTTCCGGCGGCCACCCGCGCCAATGCGCTGGCGCTCGCCGGTCTACTGGCCGAGGCCCTGCCGGCCTGGGAAGAGATGGTGGAGGAGGCTGACCTGGCCGACCTGCTGCGACGCAACGGTTGTCTTTACCTGTATCGCCGCGAGAGCGATTTCGCCAAGGCTGCCGGGGGAAGGGCGCTGCGCGCCGGGTTTGGCGTCCATCAGGAGGTTCTGGCGCCGGAAGAGATCGCCGCGCTGGAGCCTGCCCTGCCCACGACCGGGGCCAGTGGTCTGTACTTCCCGGACTCGATGAATGTCACGGATCCTAAGACAGTGATGCGGCGGCTGCTCGATGCCGCGACCGACCGCGGCGTTTCGGTAGCACAGGCTGAGATAACCGGGCTGCGGGTCGAGGCGGACGGTGTCAGCCTCAGCGGTTCCGGCTTTCGCATCAAGGCGAACACGGTGGTGATCGCCGCGGGCGCACAATCGCGGGCGTTGGCCATGCAGGCCGGCGACAGGGTCCCGCTCGAGACCGAGCGCGGTTATCATCTCGAATTTCCGACCGAAGCGCCTCTGCTCAATCGTCCGGTCTGTCCGGTCGATCTCGGCTTCTACATGACGCCGATGGCCGGCCGGCTGCGTGTCGCCGGAACCGTGGAGCTCGGCGGGCTTGGGGCGCCGCCAAATCCGCGCCGGCTGGCGCTGCTCGATCGCGGTGTCAGGCAGTTCTTTCCGCAACTCGGCCGACCGTCATCCGAGTGGCTCGGGTTCCGGCCGTCGCTGCCCGACTCCCGCCCGGTCATCGGTCGGTCGCGCGGCAGCTCCAAGGTGATCCACGCCTTCGGTCATGGCCACCTTGGCCTGACACTCGCTCCGATCACCGCGCGCCTGGTTGCCGAGCTGATCGCTGGACGCGGCGATCCAGCGCGCGTTGCAGCCTTCTCGGCTGATCGCTTCCGCGCCTGATCGATTGACGGTGAGGCCTTCCGGTTGGTCAGGCCGGCCCAGGTGCAAAATCAAGGATCTAAAACATCCTTTATGCGTCCAGAGAGACGCAGGACCTCTAGATCGGTCGCGCCGACCTAGGGCCAGATGCCTCCTGATTGTCCGCTTCTCCCATTGCAGAAGGCGCATCGGGACAATAGATGGTGCAGCAGCGGCTGCCCTATTGCCGGCCGGAAATAACAGGATCATGCGCATGACCGATACGCTCGACGCAGCGAAACTGACCGATCGCGTCGCGGCCCTGGTCGAGGCTGCCAAACGGGCCGGCGCCGATGCCGCCGATGCGGTTGCGGTACGCGGCCGTTCGACCGGCGTGTCGGTGCGGCTCGGCAAGGTCGAAGGCACGGAGGCGTCCGAGAGCGAGGACGTCTCGCTGCGCGTCTTCGTCGGCAGACGGGTAGCGAGCGTTTCGGCAACGGCGGCATCCGACCCCAAAATGCTGGCCGAGCGCGCCGTCGCCATGGCCAAGGTGTCCCCCGAGGATCCCTATCAGGGCCTCGCCGACCCGGCCTTGCTGGTCAAGAAACCGCGCGACCTCGATCTGTTCGATGCCACGGAGGTATCGGCCGACCAGTTGAAGGAAGCAGCGCTTGCCGCCGAAGCGGCGGCGCTTGCCGTCAAGGGCGTCACCAATTCGGCCGGCAGCGGCGCCAGTGCCGGGCTCGGCGGCCTGGTGCTCGCCACTTCGCATGGGTTTGTCGGCCATTATGTCGCGTCGCGCTTTTCGCGCTCGACCAGCGTGATCGCCGGCGAGGGCACCGGCATGGAGCGCGATTATGAATTCTCCTCGCGCCAGCATTTTTCCGATCTCGCTGCGCCGGAAGATATCGGCCGCAAGGCCGGCGAGCGCGCCGTCCGCCGCATCGGCGCGCGCAAGGCCGCGACCGGGCCGGTCGACGTGGTGTTCGATCCGCGCGTCGCGCGCGGCATTGCCGGCCATCTCGCCGGCGCCATCAATGGCGCCGCGGTGGCGCGCAAGACCAGCTTTCTGCGCGACATGATGGGCAAGAAGGTGGCTTCGGCCGCGATCACCGTCACCGACGAGCCGCTCCGGCGCCGCGGCCAGGCCTCGCGCCCGTTCGACGGCGAAGGCGTCGAGGGCGAAAAACTGTTCATGGTCGACAAGGGCGTGCTCAACCACTGGTTCCTGTCGACCTCGGCGGCACGCGAACTCGGCCTCGTCACGAATGGGCGCGGCTCGCGCAGCGGCTCGTCGGTCTCGCCATCGTCGACCAATCTCGCCATCGAGCCCGGGGAAAATACGCCGGAAGAGCTGATCAAGTCGCTCAAGACCGGCTTCTACGTCACCGAAGTGTTCGGCCAGGGCGTCGACATGGTGACGGGCGAATATAGCCGCGGCGCTTCCGGCTTCTGGATCGAAAACGGCGAGCTGGCCTATCCCGTCGCCGAGGTGACCATCGCCTCCAATTTGAAGACCATGTTCCTCAACATGGTTCCGGCGAGCGATCTTGACCGCAATTTCGGCACCGCCGCGCCCACGCTTTTGATCGAAGGAATGACCCTTGCCGGAGCTTGACCCGGTCGTCTCGGCCGGCGCTACTGAAGACCTGCAGCTGCTGCGCGACGCTGCCCGCGAGGCGGGGCTCATCGCCATGCAATACTTCAACAACAATCCGCAAGTGTGGATGAAGGGCGGCACCTCGCCGGTCAGCGAAGCCGATCACGCCGCCGACAAATATCTGCGCGAGACCTTGCTGGCGGCCCGGCCGGACTATGGCTGGCTGTCGGAGGAAACCGTCGACGACCCGGTAAGGCTTGTCGCGCGCCGCACCTTCGTCGTCGATCCGATCGACGGCACGCGCGGCTTCCTCGAGGGCCTGCCCACGTGGTGCGTCAGCGTCGCTGTGGTCGAGAACGGCCGAACGCTTGCCGGCGTGCTCGACTGCCCGGCGAAGGGCGAAATCTATTGGGCGCTGCCGGGCGAGGGCGCATTCCTGAACGCCGAGCGCATCAGCGTGCGTCCGCCGTCGGAAACGGCCAAAATTGCCGGACCGAAGGCGATGATCGAGCTGATGCCGGCGAGATGGCAAAAGCGGCTGAAGCGGGTGCCCTATATTCCTTCGCTTGCCTACCGGCTGGCGATGATCGCCGGCGGCCAGCTCGATGCCACCTTCGTCAAGGCCAATGCGCATGACTGGGACATCGCCGCGGCCGATCTCATCCTGCGCGAGGCGGGCGGCGGCTTGCTCGATCGGCACGGCCGCGCGCCGCTCTATGCCGGCGAAGTGATCCGCCACGGGCCACTCGCCGCCGGCTGCGGCGAACTCCTCGCCGTGCTCGCCGGCATCATCGCCGGACTGGACAATTGAACATCATCAATAGTTCCAAAGTCGGCGGCTTTGGTCTAGACGTGTCCCAAACTCACGATATGTGAAGGATCGACATGGCCGCTGAAGACGGAAAGAAACAGCTTTTGCACCTGGTGTTCGGCGGCGAACTCAAGAAGCTGGGCGGCACCGAATTCCGCGATCTCGACGCGCTCGATATCGTCGGCATCTATCCGGATTACCAATCGGCGCACGCCGTCTGGAAGGCCAAGGCGCAAGCCAGTGTCGACAATGCCCATATGCGCTATTTCGTCGTTCACCTGCACCGCCTGCTCGACCCCGAAAACAAGGCTGCCGGTTGACATCGATGAACCATGAAGCGGTGAAGCGATCAGCCCCGCGGTCGGCGGTAAGACGTCGCAAGCCGAAGACGTTCTGGCGCAAGATCCGCGAACCGCTGGCACAGTCGCGATTCGTCAAGAATGCGCTTGCCGCGCTGTTTGCGTATTTCGTCCGCTTTGTCCGCCTGACCAACCGCATGGTCGACGGATCGGCGAAGTTTTCCGGCGGCGCTTATGCGCAGCTCGAGCCCGGCATCATCGCGCTCTGGCACGGCCAGCACCTGCTGACCCC
This sequence comes from Mesorhizobium sp. WSM4836, assembly GCF_055811815.1. Taxonomy (NCBI): domain Bacteria; kingdom Pseudomonadati; phylum Pseudomonadota; class Alphaproteobacteria; order Hyphomicrobiales; family Phyllobacteriaceae; genus Mesorhizobium; species Mesorhizobium sp. WSM4836. The sequence goes on along the minus strand of NZ_JBVVQF010000025.1, from coordinate 35,715 downwards.
GGCCTTTTATCCCAAGGGACGGCCGCTGGTTGCCATGGTGTCGCGCAGCGCCGATGCCGAGCTCAACGCGCTGATGGTCGAGAAATTCGGCATCGAGGCGGTGCGCGGCTCCGGCGGGCGCGAAAGCGCAAGGCATCTCGACAAGGGCGGCGCCAAGGCGCTCATCGCCCTCAAAAAGTCGCTCGCCACCGGCAAGAATGTCGCCATGATTGCTGATATTCCCCACGGCACGCCGCGCGATGCGGGGCTCGGTGTCGTCCTCCTGGCGCGGCTTTCCGGCCGGCCGATCCTGCCTGCCGCGATAGCCACCAGCCGCCGCAAGGTGATCGAGGGCAGCTGGGACAAGACGACGATCAACTTGCCCTTCGGCCGCTCCTCGATCGTCGTCGGCACGCCTGTCTTCGTGCCGGCCAACGCCGACGCCGCGGAGATGGAACGCAAGCGCCAGGAGGTTACGGCCTCGCTCAATGCCGCGACCGCCGAGGCCTATCGCCTTGTGGACGGTCCGAAATGAGTATGCGCTGGGCGCGCGCCTTCCTGACGGCGTACCGTTTCGCCGGGGCCGCCGCCTACCCGCTGGTCGGAACTTACGTCGCCTGGCGCACATCCAGAGGCAAGGAGGACCGCATTCGCCGGCGCGAGCGCTACGGCGTCGCCGGACGCGAGCGCCCCGAAGGCCCGGTGATCTGGATCCATGCAGCCAGCGTCGGCGAGACCATCGCCGTCGTGCCGCTGGTCGAGAGCATTCTCGATTATGGCGTCAACATCGTGCTGACGACGGGCACCGTCACCTCGGCGCAGGTCGCTGAAGAGCGGCTGGGCGACCGCATCATCCACCAATATGTGCCGCTCGACCTCAAGCCGGCGGTCAGCCGCTTCCTCGACCATTGGCGGCCGGACCTGGCGATCATCGCCGAATCGGAGATCTGGCCGATGACCATCCTGGAACTCGGCGCCCGCCGCGTGCCGCAGGTACTGGTCAATGGCAGGCTGTCCGACCGCTCCTTCAAATCCTGGAAGAAGCGCGCCAACATCGCCGAAGCCTTGTTCGAAAATCTCGCCCATGTCGTCGCCCAGTCGGACATCGACGGCGAGCGCTTCCTTTCGCTCGGCGCCCGGCCGGTTACCGTGTCCGGCAATCTCAAGGTCGACACCGCGCCGCCGCCGGTCGACGAACGGGCACTGGCGGCGCTGAAACGCCAGATCGGCGGCCGCCCGACCTGGGCGGCGATCTCGACCCATGACGGCGAAGAGGCGGTTGCCGCCGAAGTTCACGCCATGCTGCACAAGCGCCACCACGGGCTTTTGACGATCATCGTGCCGCGCCATCCCGATCGCGCCGGGCAGCTGGCCGCGCAGATTTCCGGCATGGGCCTGAAGCTCGCGCAGCGCAGCAAGGGCGACAGGATCACCGCCGACACCGATATTTTGCTCGGCGACACGATCGGCGAGATGGGGCTTTATCTGAGGCTGACGGAAATTGCCTTTGTCGGCCGTTCGCTGACTTCCGAGGGCGGCCAGAATCCGCTGGAGCCGGCCATGCTGGAGACGGCGGTGCTTGCCGGCCGCAACGTCCAGAATTTTCGCGAGGCCTATCAGCGCCTGCTCGACAGTGGCGGCGCCAAGCTGGTGCGCGACCGCGATATGCTGGCCGGCGCCGTCAATTTCCTTTTGACCAACGAGGCGGCCCGCCATGAGATGATGGCGGCGGGTGCGGCGACCGTCGACGAGATGCGCGGTGCGCTGGCACATACGCTCAGGTCGCTCGAGCCCTATATCCAGCCGCTGGTCGTCAAGTCGCGCCTGAAGGGCGCGAACGGGCGCTGACGTGACCTCGGAAGCGCCACCCTTCTGGTGGGAGGAGCCGGACTGGCGGGTCACGGCGCTGTCGCCGTTCTCTGCCATCTATGCGCTAGTCGCCGGTCGCCGCATGCGGCACGCGCCGCGCGAAAAGGTCGAGGCGCCGGTGCTCTGCGTCGGCAACTTCACCGTCGGCGGCACCGGCAAGACGCCGGTGGCGATGGCATTGGCCGAGCAGGCCAGGCGCATGCAGCTCAATCCGGGTTTCCTGTCGCGCGGCCATGGCGGCTCCTTCGCGCAGCCGCATATCGTCGATCCGCACCACGACGCCGCCAAGCATGTCGGCGACGAGCCGCTGCTTCTGGCCGAACACGCGCCGGTCGCGGTGACGCCGAACCGCGCCGCCGGCGCCAGGCTTCTGCTGGAGAAGCTCGGCTGCGATTTCCTGATCATGGATGACGGTTTTCAGAGCGCGCGCATCCACATCGACTATGCGCTGGTCGTCGTCGACGCGCGCCATGGCATCGGCAATGGCCGCGTCATCCCCGGCGGGCCGCTGCGGGCAAACATCGTCGACCAACTGGTCTTCACCAGCGCCTTGCTGAAGATGGGCGAGGGTATCGCGGCCGATACGGTCGTGCGCCAAGCAGCGCGCGCCGGCAGGCCGATCTTCGAGGCGCATACCGCGCCGAGCAGCAAGGTGACGCTGGCCGGCAGGCGGTTCCTGGCGTTCGCCGGCATCGGCCATCCCGACAGGTTTTTCGACACCGTAAGCGAGGCCGGCGGCGAGCTTGCGCTGACCCGACCGTTTCCTGACCATCATTTCTACAGCGCGGACGAGCTTGCCGAATTGGCGGCGACGGCACGTAAAGGCGGGCTTGGCCTCATTACCACTGCCAAGGACGCTGCCCGCCTGCGTCACGGCGCAGCACCGCCGGAATTCCTCGAGCGGCTCGACGTGCTGGAGATCGACACCGTCTTCGAGCTCGAGCATGTGCCGAAACGCATCATCGACGAGACGCTGGATGCTTGGCGGCAGCGCAGGCTGAAGGGCTGATCAGAAGCTTGAGCACCCCAGCAGCTTGAGCACCACGGCGATGCGGAATTTGCATCTTTCCGCCGGTCGAGCGTATTTTGTTCTTGCTTTGTACCTGCAGCTATGCTAATAATTTGGGTATGGTGCTAATTGGCTCCGACGACCCGCCCTCGAGGCGGGTTTTTTATTTCAAGATAACCTCTGAGATTTTGGGGTTGGCGGCCTGACTTGCATCGGACTAGCGTCGGCGGCGCAGTTCCGGATGCGCTTCGATCTCGCGGCGCAGCGAGGCGGCGGCATTCACATAGGGTTCCTGCCTGGCGACACTCCAGTATTTGAGCTCGTCGAGCGGGATGCTCTCGCCGGTCACCGCGCAGCGCACGAAGGCGCCGGGGCTGGTCACCTGGAAATCGCCGTCGAGATAGCGGATGCGGGCTTCCTTGCCACCGGGGCCTTCGAAACGGTTCATCATGGGGTGGTGCCGAAATTCATGACGATGTCATCGCCACAAATTGCGGCGAGGTCAAGCTTGGTTGGCTTTGCCTGGTTCTGTTTCTGATGACACTTACTCGAACAAGCCGGCAAATAGGTGCCCGGCGTCTCATTCCTCGGCGACGATAAACTCTTCGATCTTCTCCGCTGGCAGCCCCGCCTGGCTTGCAATGCGCCGGGCGAGGTCTGCTGCAGCAGTGCGCGGGCGCCCCAGCGGCCGGTCGAGCCAGTAGGATATCGGGCTGAGCGCACTGCGTTCGTCTACGGCGACGATGCGGCCCGACTTCAATTGGTCCACCGTCAACGGCGGACGCGCCAGCGCAATGCCGAGCCCGTGCGCGGCGGCGTCGAGCACGAGGTTGTAGTCCTCGAAACGGCGGTCGTGCGGCCGCGGCCGATAGTCCATCTCCTGCGCCGCAAACCAGGCGCGCCACGCCGAAGCGTCGGAATCGTTGATCACCGGAAATTCGAGCAGCCGGGCAGGATCTCCGCGGCCGATCTCCCTGGCCAATTCCGGCGAGGCGACCGGGAACACATATTCTTCGAAAAGCTGCACCGAGATCCGGCCCGGAATGCGGCCGCGCCCGCAGCGGATCGACAGGTCGATGCCCTCGTCGGCAAGATCGCCTTGGCGGATGTCGACGTCGAGCACGATGCGCAGCTTGGACGGGTGGTTCTCCAGCGCCGCCATGCGCGGCATCAGCCACAGCCCGCTGACCGAGGGGATCGAGGTCAGCCGCACCACCGCCGTGCCGCGCGGCTCGACCCAGCGATCCGAATTGCTGGCGATCAGGGCAAAGGCTTCGGTGGTGCGCAGATGCAGGCGGTTGCCTTCGACGGTCAGCGAGACGCCGCGCGCGCCGCGATCGAAGACTTTCAGCCCAAGCCAGCCCTCGAGCTTGGCGATCTGCCGGCTGACGGCGCCGTGGGTGATGTTGAGCTTCTGGGCCGCCGCCGAAAAGCTGCCGGTTCGAGCCGCGGCGTCGAAGGCGCGCAGCGTTTCCAGCGGCAGCATCGGGTCTAAGCTGTGATCCATAGTCACAGGTGATCCTCGATTTGTTCGTTTGTCAACCGGCCCGCAATAGCGTTTTTCTACTTGATGGCATTGGATCGCGAGGGCACCCAGATGAGCGCTTACACCGGCACGTTGAATACGACACAGCACATGGACGCCACGGCTGCCATCGCGGTGGCACTGACGGTGGTCGGCTGGGCCTCGGCCTTTCCGGCGATCCGCGCCGGCCTTGCCGCCTTCGGGCCACTGGAACTTGGCGCGCTGCGCTTTGCCATCGCCGCGGTTCCGGCGGCGATCTTCCTCGCGGTCAAGCGGCCGGCTCTGCCCAGGCTTGACGAACTCTGGCGCTTTGTCTTCGGTGGTGCCGTCTTCGTCGCGCTCTATACGGTGATGCTCAATTTCGGCGAGCTGACCGTTTCGGCCGGTGCGGCCGGCTTCATCATCAATGTCAGCCCGATCTTCACCGCCATCATGGCGATGGCGCTGCTTGGCGAACGCTTCTCAGGCCTTGCCTGGGCCGGCACATTCCTGTCCTTCGCCGGTATCGGCATCATCGCCATGGGCGAGGGGCAAGGGCTGCATTTCAACAGCGGTGCGCTGCTTGTCCTCGGCTCGGCGCTGTGCTCGGCCGTCAATACCATCGTCCAGAAGCCGCTGTTTGGTCGCCACCACCCGCTGACCATCTCGGCCTCCAACATGGTGCTTGGCGCGCTCTGCCTGTCGCCATTCCTGCCGAGCGGTTTGGTGCAGGCGGCGGTCGCCGACACCGCCGGGCTCGGTGCGGTCGTCTTTCTCGGCATCGTGCCGAGCCTTATCGCCTATGCCGCCTGGGCAACAGCGCTTTCCCGCTTGCCCGCCGCGCGTGCCTCGAACTTTCTTTATCTGGTCTCGCCGATGGCGACCCTGATCGGCTTCTTCTGGCTGGGCGAGGTGCCGACGCTGCTCGGCATAATCGGCGGCGCACTGGCGCTCGGCGGCGTCATCGTGGTGAATTTGAAGAGGTGAGCCCTACCGCCGGCCAAACAGCCTCTCAATATCGGCAAGCTTGAGCTCGATATAGGTCGGGCGGCCGTGGTTGCAGGTGCCGGAGCCCGGCGTTGCCTCCATCTGGCGCAGCAGCGCGTTCATCTCGTCAGGTTTGAGCAGGCGGCCGGAACGTACCGAGCCGTGGCAGGCCATGGTCGCGGCTATTCTGTCCAGCCGCTCCTTCAGCGTGTCGACCGTGTCATTGTCGGCGATCTCGTCGGCGAGGTCGCGCACCAGCTGCTGGACATTGGTCTCGCCGAGCATCGACGGCGTCTCGCGCACCGCGACGGCACCGGGGCCGAAGCGCTCGATGCCGAGGCCGAAACGGGCAAGCGTTTCGGAATGCATGGCGAGCCGCTCGGCGTCTTCCTCCGGCAAATCGACGATCTCGGGCAGCAGCAGTATCTGCGACGGCACCGCGCGTGAGTGGAGGGCGTTCTTCAAGGCCTCGTAGACCAGCCGCTCATGCGCCGCGTGCTGGTCGACGATGACAAGTGAATCCCTGGTCTGGGCGACGATATAGTTCTCATGCACTTGCGCGCGCGCCGCGCCCAGCGCCGTGCCGAGCAGCGTCTCCGCCGCTTCGTTTTGCCCGGCGCGCGCATCGGCGCTGTGCAGTGGCCCGGCGGCGAAGGTCGCCTGCTCGTCCTCGCCGAAGCCATTCGCAGAGCCCATATCGAGCGGCCGCTGCGGCGAACGGGCAGGATCGAATCCGGCAAAGCTGGAGGCCCGATAGGCGGCCTCGTAGCTGCGATGGCCGTTAGCCGGCCCGCCATGCGCATAGGACGCCGCGCCCGGCCGGAACGCTGCCATCATGCCGGCGGCCCCGGTGGTGGCGGCGCGGATGCCGGCGTTGGCCAGCGCTTCGCGGATGGCGCCGACGATCAGCCCGCGCACCAGCCCCGGGTCGCGGAAGCGCACGTCTGCCTTGGCCGGGTGGACGTTGACGTCGACGATCGCCGGATCGAGCGTCAGGAATAGCACGGTGACGGCATGGCGGTCGCGCGGCAGCACATCGGCGAAGGCGCCGCGAATCGCGCCGGCGATCAATTTGTCGCGCACCGGGCGGCCGTTGACATAGGCGTATTGCTGCAGCGCGTTGGCGCGGGTGAAGGAGGGGACCGAGACATGGCCGGCGAGATGCACGCCGTCCCGCATCGCGTCGATGGCGATCGCATTGTCGGGAAAGTCGGCGCCCGTCACCTGCGCCACACGGCGCAGCCGGCCTTCCGCGCTGTCGTCGGTCGCCGGCAATTCCAGCGTCGAGCGGTCCGGGCCGGCAAGGGTGAAGCGCACTGCGGGAAAGGCGATGGCGATGCGCTTGACCACGTCGCCGATCGCCGAGCTTTCGGCGCGCTCGCCCTTCATGAATTTGAGCCGCGCCGGCGTGGCGAAGAACAGGTCGCGCACCTCGACCGTGGTGCCGCGATTGGCCGCCGCCGGCCTGACGGCGGAAACGCGGCCGCCGTCGATGCCGATCTCGGCGGCGCTGTCGCTCGATGCCGTGCGCGAGCGGATCGACAGCCGCGCCACCGAGCCGATCGACGGCAAAGCCTCGCCGCGGAAGCCAAGCGAGCGAATGTCGTGAATGTTGTCGGCGAGCTTGGAGGTGCAATGGCGCGCAATCGCCAGCGCCAGTTCCTTTTCCGGAATGCCCAAGCCGTCGTCGCTGACGCGGATCAGGTTCAGCCCGCCACCGGCGGTGACGATCTCGATGCGCGTCGCGCCGGCGTCGAGTGCATTCTCGACCAGTTCCTTGACCACGCTTGCCGGACGCTCGATGACTTCGCCGGCGGCGATCTGGTTGATCATCGTTTCGGAAAGCTGGCGGATCGGCATGGGGCACTATAGGCGGATTCGTGGTCGATGCGGGAGGGCGGAATTGAGGAATTCCACGCAGCTGACCGCGACCGTGCACTTCAAGTCATGAGCTTGGGCAGCGCTGCCGCCAGTGCATCGACGGCAAGGCGGACTTTCATCGGCAGATGTGGCGTCTGCAGCCACAGCGCATGAACGTCGTAAAGAAACCTCGGCTGTTCCGGCAACAATGGGACAAGGGCGCCCGCCTGAATGCGCTGGCGCACCAGCCAGTATGGCAGCCAGGCGAGCCCCATGCCGGCCGCCGCGGCATCGGCGATGGCATCGAGGTCGTCGAGCCGCAATCTGCTGACGGGCCGGATCTCCATCGCGGGCTGGCCACTGCGCGGAAACAACCACGGCTGAACGGCACGACCCGAACGGCGGTAGATGATCGCATGATGGCTGCCGATGTCATCTATTTCCTGTGGCTCGCCGTGCCTGTCGAGATAGGACGGCGACGCGCAGACGACCATGTGCTGGCGTGCGATGCGACGCGCTATCACCCCCGCCTGGTCCTCAAGGTCGCCCGTTCGGATGGCAAGGTCGCAGCCGTCCTCTGCGAGGTCGGCGAGGGCATCGCTGAACGACAGGTCAAGTTCCAGCGTCGGATATTGCTGTGCAAGCCCGAACAGGATCGGGGCAACGCAGCGCCGGCCGAAATGCACCGGCATGAGCACGCGCAGCTTTCCGCGCGGCTCGGCAAGCTGGTCGGCGGCAAGCGCATCCGCGGCCTCCGCTTCGGCAAGCACCAGCCGGCAGCGTTCATGATAGGCGCGGCCGAAATCCGTCAGGCTTTGGCGACGCGTGCTCCGGTTGATGAGGCGCACGCCCAGGCGCTTCTCGAGAAACCGGACATGCTTGCCGACCATCGGCCCGGAAAGATCGAGAGCGGCCGCCGCGGCCGCGAACGAGCCCAGGTCGACGGCTTTGACGAACACGGCCATGCTCGTAAGGCGATCCATATTCAAAACCTATAGTTTCTACTGATCTGCTCAGGCGGCTATTTATCCGCCTGGTCGCCGCTGGCATAGCTGATTCAGTTCAAATGTTTTGGAGTTGTGACCGATGGCACGTGTTGTTCGTTTTCATGAGCTCGGTGGTCCCGAGGTTCTGCGCATAGAGAATGTCGATCTGCCCGCGCCCGGGCGGGGCGAGGTCCAGATCCGCGTCAAGGCGTTCGGTCTAAACCGGGCCGAGGCGCTACTGCGTTCGGGGACCTACATCCAAACCGCGCCGTTGCCTTCCGGTCTTGGGCTCGAAGCCGCTGGCATCATCGAAATGGTCGGTGAAGGCGTGGACGGCTTTGTGCCGGGCGATGCCGTCAGCATCGTGCCACCATTGTCGATGGCCCGCTGGCCTGCCTATGGTGAGATTGCCACATATCCCGCCGAGCTCGTCATCAAGCACCCGCCATCGCTGAGCTGGGAAGAAGCGGCGGCCGCGTGGATGCAATATCTCACGGCCTATGGTGCGCTGATCGACATTGCCCAACTTGGCAGGCAGGACTTTGTCGTCATTACAGCCGCCTCGAGCAGCGTCGGACTTGCGGCGATCCAGATTGCCAACATGATTGGCGCGACCCCGATCGCGGTCACTCGGACATCTGCCAAGAAGCGGGCTTTACTCGAGTTCGGCGCGGCCCACGTTATCGCCTCGGCAGAAGAGGACCTGGAAGCCAGGCTGAAGCAAATCGCCGGCCCGGACGGGGTGCGCGTGGTGTTCGACGCGGTCGGTGGGCCGATCTTCGGGCCTCTGACGGCAGCGATGGCACCGGGTGGCATTCTCATCGAATATGGCGGCTTGAGCCTCGACCCGACACCGTTTCCGCTACCTGCAGTGCTGGCCAAGACGCTGACGCTGCGCGGCTATCTCGTCCACGAGATCGTGCGCGATCCGGTCCGGCTGCAGGCCGCCAAGGCGTTCATCCTTGACGGACTGAGCTCGGCTTCGCTGAAGCCGGCAATCGCCAGAACCTTTCCATTCGACCAGATCGTCGAGGCGCACCGTTATCTCGAATCCAACGAACAATTCGGCAAGATCGTCGTGACGATTTGACCGGGGATTTATGGGCCTCACGCTTGTGCGGCCAGCCAGTCGCGTACCTTGCGGGCATTGTCGCTGAGTTCGCGGTTCCTCGACCAGATGACATGAAAGCCCTTGCCGGTCGTCATCGTATGGCCGGTGACGCGCACCAGCAGCCCTGATGCCAGCAGCCGCTCGGCGAGGTGACCCCAGCCGAGCGCGATGCCTTGCCCTTCCATGACTGCCTGGATCACCAGCGCATAGTCGTTGATGCGCAAGCCGCCCCCGGCATCGGTGATGTCGACACCGGCCCATGCGAACCACTCGTCCCAGCTGGCGGCCTCGCGAAACGGCTCTTCGAGATGGATGAGGCGGTGTGATGGAAGGTCCGCGACGCTCTCCGGCAGCCCGAACCGGGCCGCATAGCTCGCGCCAGCGACAGGAAATATCACTTCATCGGCCAGCGGCAGCGAATGATAATCCGCCCATTCCCTGGGCTCGCCGCCGCGGACGCCGAGCGGGATGTCCTCGGCGATGATGTCGAGATCGCGATCGGCGGTCTGGATGCGCAGGTCGATGCCCGGCAATTCGTCGCGAAACTGCTGCAAACGCGGCATCATCCAGAACGAGGCGAAGGCGGTCGAGGCGGCGAGCGTCACATGGGCGCCGACGGCGATCTGGCGCAGGTCCTCCGCCGACTTGCGAATGTGCGACAGGCCGAGCGAGACGTCGGCATGGAAGCGGTCGCCGGCCTCGGTAAGGCTGACTTGCCGATGGCGGCGCTGGAAGAGCTTGACGCCGAGCTGCTCTTCGAGCCCACGGATCGCATAGGAAACGGCAGCCTGCGTCATGCCGAGTTCGCGCCCGGCGGCGGTAAAGCTCGACAGCCGGCCTGCGGCCTCGAAGACGATCAGGCTGCCGGCCGACGGCAGCAGGTGGCGTAAGTTTCGCATAAGCTCAGCTTATACAAGAGATCAGGATTTTCCAGCGTCACAGCTGCATTTTGTCTGGCTAGATTGGTTACCAACAGGAATATGGAGCCTCCATGAACGCACCGGCCGTTGAAGTGAGCGAACACACCAACCGCCGCAGCGGCGGCCGCCTGGGACGCAAGGCGCTGCGGGGCGCTCCCGTTGCGTCATTTCCGACCCTGGTCCGCAATATCCCCGTCTATCAGATGGTCCCGGACGACGCGGTGGAGCTGATCCACCAGGAGTCGCTCTCAATCCTTGAAGAAGTGGGATGCGAGTTCCGCGACGACGAGGCGATCGCAATGTGGAAGGCGGCCGGCGCCGATGTCTCGGAGACAAGGGTCCGGATCGACCGCGCCCTGCTGATGGAGCTCATCTCGACGGTTCCGTCGGAGTTTACGCTCAATGCGAGGAATCCCCAGCGTTCCGTACGTGTGGGAGGCAACAACTCCATCTTCGTGCCGATGTACGGGGCGCCTTACGTGCGCGACCTCGACAACAACAGGCGCTACGGCACACTCGCCGACCTCAACAATTTCCACAAGCTCGCCTACATGGCGCCGGCGCTGCACTCGTCGAGCTCGATCATTTGCGAGCCGATGGAAATTGCCGTCCCGAAGCGTCACCTCCACATCATCCATTCGGCGCTGAAGCACTCCGACAAGCCGTTCATGGGCATCGTGACCTCCAGGGATCGAGCCGAAGACACGATGGCGATGGCAGGCATCGTGTTCGGCGAGGACTATGTCCGCGACAACCCGGTTCTGGTGGCGATCACCAACTGCAATTCGCCGCTGGTCTGGGATGCCACCATGCTGGATGCGATGAAAGTCTATGCCCGCCACAACCAGCCTTTGATTCTGGCGCCCTTCGCCCTTTGCGGCGCCTCGACTTCGGCCTCTGCCGTCGGTGCGGTCGCGCAGGTCAATGCCGAAGCGCTGGCGGGCGTCGCGTTCACACAGCTCTTGCGTCCGGGTTCGCCGCAGATCTACGGACAGTTCATGGTGACGGTCGACATGAAGACCGGCGCTCCCATGGGCGGTACGCCGGAGGCGGCCCAGATGATGTATCTCATGGGCGCGCTGGCGCGGAGGTATGGGCTGCCGTGGCGCACGTCCGGGTTCCATGTCGGCTCGAAGCTGAACGACGCCCAGGCGGGCTACGAGGCGAACATGCTGATGCATGCCGCCATCCTTGCCGGCGCCAACTACATCTGGCACTCCGCCGGTTGGCTCGAGGCCGGCCTGACCTGCGGCTATTCGAAATTTGCCACCGACTGCGAGCAGCTTGTCGGCTGGTACAAATATGCTGGCGGGCTGCCATTCGACGATTTCAAAGAGGCTATGGCGGCTATCCGCGAGGTCGGACCGCAGGGCCATTTCCTCGGCACCCAGCACACGCTCGAACATTTCGAGTCCGCCTTCTTTATACCGAGCATCATGGACTTCAATTCGTTCGAACAGTGGAAGGCGGAAGGAGCAAAGGACCACGACACCCGCGGCCGCGAGAAAGCGCGCAACATGCTCGCCGATTATGAGGAGCCGAAGCTCGATGAGGGCATCGCCGATGGTCTCAAAGATTTGATTGCGCGGCGCGAGGAGAAACTGCCGGACAGCGTTAGTTGATAACGGGCGAAGACCCGATGCGAACCATAAGGGAGGAAAAAATGACACTCTTCAGAAGCAACGGTGATCGCGTACCGAGCGCCATCGAAGCGATGGCCAGCGAGGCGCGTGCCGGTCGTGTCGACCGGCGCGAGTTTCTGGCACTGGCAAGCGCCTTCGGCGCATCGACGGCCCTTGCCTACGGCATGATCGGACTTGCCGTGCCGGAACGGGCTTTGGCTGAAGAGCCGAAGAAAGGCGGCACGCTGCACGTTTCGATGTCGGTAAAGGCACAGAAGGATCCGCGCACCTACGACTGGGTGGAACTTGCGAACATTTCACGCTGCTGGCTCGAGCCGCTTGTCCGCTACACCCGCCAGTTCACATTCGAGCCGGTTCTGCTCGAAAGCTGGGAGGTCAACGACGACGCCACCGAATATGTGCTGCACGTGCGCAAGGGTATCACCTGGAACAACGGCGATGCTTTCGGCGCCGATGATGTGGCCTATAATCTGACGCGCTGGTGCGAAAAGGCTGCCGCCGGCAACTCCATGGCCGCGCGCGTCGGTGCGCTGATCGATGCAAAGACCGGCAAGGCCAGGGAAGGGGCGATCACCAAGGTCGACGACAACACGGTGAAGCTGAAGCTGAACGAACCGGACATCTCGCTGATCCCGAACTTCACCGACTATCCGGCGCTCGTGGCCCATCGCAACTTCGACGCCGACGGCGCTAATCCGATCGAGAAGCCGATTGGCACCGGGCCGTTCGAACTGGTGTCCTATGCGGTCGGCCAGAAGGCGGTCGTCAAGCGGCGTGAGAATGGCAAATGGTGGGGTGGTGAAGCGCTTCTCGACGGCGTCGAATTCATCGACTACGGAACCGATTTCAACGCCTCGGTAAATGCATTCGACTCCGGCGAAATCGATCTCAACTTCGAGACGCCCGCCGACTTCATAGACATCCTCGACAAGATGGGGCTGGTGAAATCGGAAGTCGCGACAGCGACCACGCTCGTTGCCCGGACCAACATCACGAACAAGCCCTATGACGACAAGCGGGTTCGCAACGCCCTCCAGATGGCCGTCGACAACAAAGCGGTGCTCGAACTTGGCTACGCCGGGCGAGGCACTGTTGGTGAAAACCACCACGTCAGCCCGATTCATCCGGAATACTACGCGCTGCCCAAGAAGACACGCGACGCCGCGGGCGCCAGGAAGCTTATGGCCGAGGCCGGGCAGGACGACTTCGAGCATGAACTGATCACCGTCGAGGACGATTGGCAAAAGAACACCGGCGACGCGATTGCCGGCCAGTTGCGCGACGCCGGGATCAAAGTGAAGCGCACCGTCCTGCCGGGGTCGACCTTCTGGAACGACTGGACGAAATACCCCTATTCGATGACCATCTGGTACATGCGCCCGCTTGGTGTCCAGGTGTTGGCGCTCGGCTATCGCACCGGCGAGGCCTGGAACGAAACCGGCTACTCCAACCCTGATTTCGACGCCAAGCTCAAGCAGGCCCTCGCGCTCATCGACGTCGAGAAGCGCCGCGAGGTCATGAAGGACATCGAACAGATCCTGCAGGATTCGGGCGTCATCATTCAGCCGTTTTGGCAAAAGCTGTTCAGCCACATGAACGAGAAGGTGAAAAACTACGGCGTCCACCAAACCTTCGAGATGGATCTCCAGAATGTCTGGCTGAACGCCTGAGTTGCCAGCAGAGGACGCGTTGCAGGATTTCATGGACCGTAAGAAAGCCGACGGGCAAGATGCGTGGTACTGATAGGTTCCGTCAGTGAACAATCGGGGACACGCATGAAACTGCCACTTTTTGTTGCCGCGCTTTCGATGGCCTTGCCGGCGGCCGCGTTTGCCGGCCCTGCTGCCAACGCCGTGAAGTTCTTTTATGTTCCGTCGGTCAAATTCGAGGCCGATGCCCAGTATCGCGACCGCTTCACCGCACCGGTGACGAAACTGTTCGAACTGAACGACAATGCAGCTAAGAACCATCCGGATGAAGTTCCCTGCATCGACTTTGCCCCTGGTCTCGATGCGCAGGACTATGACGAGAAGACCGTGGCCAAGACGCTGACACTGGCCGAAACGCTCAATGGCGACAGCGCCGAGGTGACGGCGACGTTCAACCTTTTCCCGGAAGGCGATGATTCCAAACGCAAAATGGTCTGGTCGTTGAAAAAGGTCGACGGCCAGTGGAAGATCGCCGACATCACCTCGAAGACCAGCGGCTGGACGCTGAGTGCGCTCGAATGCCTGGCCGGGCAGCCCCCGGAGTGATGCCGTGCTCCGCTGCCGTCCCTGGGTTCTGGCGACTGCGTGGCTGCTGGCCGGATTGAGCAGCGCCGCCGCTCAGGGCTTGTTGGGCGCGCCGGCCGACAGTGCGGAACCTCCGCCGGCAGTTTTGCCGCCGGCAGAAAACGCGCCGGCCGCACCCGTGCAGCCGGGCTCGCCGACGGCGGTGGTGAAGCCGTTCTACGAGCATGCCGGGCTCGAGGTCGATCCGGCTCAGCGGGGCCATTTCACCGACCCGGCAAAGTCGGTGCTGGACAAGAGCGACGCGCTACGGAAGTCGGGGCAGGGCGAGTGCCTCGATCCCAACATGGCGCTCGACAATGCCGAATACGACAAGGCGGAGATCGACAAGACCCTGAAGACCATCGAAGCGGTCAAGGGCGACGAGGCCAAGGTCGTCGTCGCCTTCGTCGTCTCCGGCAGTCCGCACCGGCTGGAATGGAAGTTCAAAAAGGTCGACGGCGACTGGAAAATATCGGACCTGCTCTCGGTGACAGGCGAATGGGCGGTAAGCCAATACCAGTGTGAGTGAGAACGGAACCGATGAAGATCAGCAACATCCGCGTCACCCACGTCAACGTCCCGCTCGATGCTCCGTTCTGGTGGACGGCAGGTCTCTACGGCGGCGCCTCGAAATCGATCATCGAGGTCGAGACGGACGAAGGCGTGGTCGGACTGGGCGAGGCGCCATGGTGGCATTTCGGCGAGGTGATCAAGGCCGAGATCGCGCCGGCGCTGATTGGCGCCGATCCGCTCGACATCGCCGACTGCGAGGCGCGCTGTGTGCCGCCCTGGCAGATCACCGCCAACACCGGCGAGAACGCAGCCACGGTGGCGTTCGGCGCCGTCGAACTGGCGCTGTGGGATATAAGAGGCAAGGTCTTCGGTATGCCGCTCTATAAGCTGCTCGGCGGCGCGGTGCGCAAGGACATTCCGTTTTCGGAATATTTCGCCTTTCGCCCCGCTCAAGGCGGAGCCGGCGGCGAGATGACCGCCGAAGCGATCGTCGACTACTGTCTCGGCATACGAGAACGGCACGGCTCGACGATCTTCGAGGGCAAGCTGATCATGGGCGATCCCGAGCTCGAGATCAGGACAGTGCGCATGCTGCGCGAGGCGCTTGGCGATAAGGCGCAGATCAAACTCGATTCCAACATGCAGTGGTCGCTGACCACAGCGCGCTGGGTACTGCGCGAGATCGAGCCGTTCAACATCCGCAATTACGAGGATCCGGTCGCGACCTTCGAGGAGATGGCAGCGCTGCGCCAGCATTCGCGCATTCCGTTCTCCACGCACATCCCGGATCTCAGACGGGCAGTCGCGCTCGGTGCGCCGGATTACTTCGTCTGCAATTTCGCAGCGCTCGGCGGATTGTCCAAAACTCTGAAATTCATCGCCGCCTGTGAGGCGATGGGCAAGGGGTTCTGGTGCTATTCGAACGATCTTGGCATCATGACATCGGCTTATCTGCACGTCGTGGCGGCGACACCGTGGATCACCGAAGCATCGCAGTCGCTGTTTCGCTGGCAGATCGGCGATGTCATCAAGGACGGTCCTTTCCGCCAGACGGGCAATACGGTGCGCGTGCCGGAGGGTGACGGGCTGGGCGTCGAACTCGATCCGGCTGCGATGAAGCGCTGGGCGGGCCACTTCGCCGAACACGGGCCGACGGGCCATTTCAGCGACCCGAACAATCCCGGCCGCTACCGGCGGCTCCCGCTCAACTGATGCAACGTATTTTCCTCAGAAGCTCAGGCTCACCCGCGCCCGCGATAGGGGGCGACGCCGGTGTCGGGCAGCCACACACCTTCCGGCGGTGCGCCGGTTTGCCAGAACACGTCGATCGGAATGCCGCCGCGCGGATACCAGTAGCCGCCAATGCGCAACCACAATGGCTTGGTCGCGGCGATGATGCGGCGGCCGATCATGACGGTGCATTCTTCGTGGAAGGCGCCATGGTTGCGAAACGAGGTCATGAACAGCTTGAGCGACTTCGATTCCACCAGCAGCGCATCGGGTGCGTAGTCGATGACGATATGGGCGAAGTCCGGCTGGCCGGTGACCGGGCAGAGCGAAGTGAATTCCGGGCAGGTGAAGCGAACGATGGCCGGCGGGCCGTCGCCGCGCGAAAACGGCACGGTTTCCAGGACTGCCGCTTCAGGGCTCTGTGGCGCCTCGACGTTGGTGCCGAGCTGGGTGAGGTTTTTCGTATCGGTCATGAGCAGGTTCCGTGCTGCATGTCGCCCAAAACTGGGACAGCGACATGCGTAAAAACAAAAATTTGCCGCTCATTAGCACAATTTGAAACAGCAGGAAGACGATGACCAGCAACGACCCGCTCCTCCAGCCCTATCAGCTCAAGCATCTGACGCTGAAGAACCGGGTGATGTCGACCAGCCATGAGCCGGCCTATTCCGAGGACGGCATGCCAAAGGAGCGGTACCGGCTCTACCATGCCGAAAAGGCCAAGGGCGGCATGGCGCTGACCATGACCGCCGGTTCGGCGATCGTCTCGCGCGACAGCCCGGCCGCTTTTGGCAATCTGCATGTCTACGAGGACCGCATCGTGCCATGGCTCGCCGAGCTTACCGATGCCTGCCACGAGCACGATTGCAAGGTGATGATACAGATCACCCATCTCGGCCGCCGCACCGGTTGGAACAAGGCCGACTGGCTGCCGGTCCTGTCGGCTTCGCCGGTGCGCGAACCGGCGCATCGCGCCTTTCCCAAGATTGTCGAGGACTGGGATATCGAGCGCATCGTCGCCGACTATGCGGCGGCCGCCCAGCGCTGCCAGGCAGCCGGTCTCGATGGCATCGAATTCGAGGCCTACGGCCACCTGATGGACGGCTTCTGGTCGCCGGCCACCAATCAGCGCGACGACGATTTCGGCGGCTCGCTCGACAACCGGCTGCGCTTCACCGGCATGGTGCTCGATGCGGTGCGTGCCGCGGTCGGCGAAAAGTTCGTCGTCGGCATCCGCATGGTCGCCGACGAGGATTTCGAAAAAGGCCTGTCGAAACAGGAAGGCGTCGAAATCGCCAGGCGGCTGGCCGGCTCCGGCAAGGTCGATTTCCTCAACATCATCCGTGGCTCGATCGAGACTGATGCCGCGCTGACAAAAGTCATTCCGGTGACCGGCATGCGGTCGTCGCCGCATCTCGACTTTGCCGGCGAGATCAGGGCGGCGACGAAATTCCCGACCTTCCATGCGGCGCGGATTTCCGACGTCGCCACCGCGCGTCACGCCATTGCCACCGGCAAGCTCGACATGGTCGGCATGACCCGTGCCCATATCGCCGACCCGCACATCGTCAAAAAAGTGATGGAGGGCCGCGAGCACCAGATCCGCCCTTGCGTCGGCGCTACCTATTGCCTCGACCGCATCTATGAAGGTGGCGAGGCGCTCTGCATACACAATGCGGCGACGGGCCGCGAGGCTGATATCCCGCATATTATCCCGAAAACCGAGGGACCGAAGCGGAAGGTGGTCGTCGTCGGCGCCGGCGCCGGCGGACTGGAGGCGGCGCGCGTCGCCGCCGAGCGCGGGCACCAGGTGACGGTGCTGGAAGCATCGAGCCAGGCCGGCGGCCAGGTGCGGCTGGCAACCCAGAACCCACGCCGCAAGGAACTGATCGGCATCATCGATTGGCGGCTGACCGAACTCGACCGGCTCGGTGTCGAGATCCGCTACGATAGCTGGGCGGAGAAGGACGACGTGCTGGCGCTGTCGCCGGATGTGGTGGTGATCGCCACCGGCGGCCTGCCGCAGAACCCGCCTCTGACGGCGGGCCACGATCTCGTCACCTCGAGCTGGGACATCATGGCCGGCAGCGTCAAGCCGGCCGAGAACGTGCTGCTCTATGACGACAATGGCGGCCATCAGGGAATGGGTGCTGCCGAACTGATCGCCAACAGCGGCGCCAGGCTGGAGCTGGTTTCACCAGAACGCTTCTTTGCTCCGGAAATGGGCGGCATGAACCATGTGCCCTATATGCGCGCCTTCCAGGAAAAGGGTGTCACGGTGACCATCAACACGCGGCTGCGTTCTGTGTGGCGCGACGGCAACCAGCTGATCGCGGAGCTCGCCTCAGACTTCGCCGGCGGCTGGCGCGGCGAGCGGCGCGTCGATCAAGTGGTTGTCGAGCACGGCACGCTGCCGCTCGACGATCTCTATCTGGCACTGAAGCCGCTGTCGAAGAACACTGGCGCGATCGATTACGAAAAACTGATCAATGGCGGCGACATCTTTCCGGTGCGTAATCCGCAGAGTGGCTTCGTGCTCTTCCGCATCGGCGACGCAGTCGCCTCGCGCAACATCCATGCCGCAATCTATGACGGCATCAGGTTCGGCTTGCGGATCTGAGAAATATTTTGGATTGATTGGTGGCGCGCAGCCGAACCCTCCGTACGGAGAGCCACCACGGTACTTCGGTCCGGTCTGCGCGCCGCGCACGCCGCCGGCCATCGCCGGGCACCGTACGATCTTGTGATTGCGGCAGGACGTTCAAAACATCCTGGCGGTGGCCATGCAGAACACGGTGATGACCAGCAGCCCGCCGGCGATGCGTTCGCCCGTTGTCATCTTCGCGCGCAACTGGGTTTGCTTCGCCGCATCGGCGCCGGCCAGCTGCCTGCTGGCGGAACCCACCAGTGCGCCCTGAACCGCGGCGGCGATCAACGCAGTCAAGATGCCCAGCGCCAGGACCTTCTCCATCGAGCCGAAAGAGCCGTTGTGGAAGAAATACCACAGCAACAAACCGGTGAGGAAAACCACGCCGGCCGCGCCCATTTGCGGCCGGAAGAAACGTTCCGCCCTGATCTCCGGTTCGCGGGCAACCGCGATGGTGGTGCCGGCCCAGAACACACCCGCCATGACGTGAAGGCCGAGGATGATGATGTAGACATATTGCATGGCCGCATTTCCTCTCTTGCCCACCGCTGATCGTATGGATAGATATCAAATGATTAGATGTCAACGCATAAGCTCGAGCCGGTTCCATCGGCTTTGCCCTTGTTCTAGTGTCGCGTCATGACGCCCTTTGACCGCCCGCCGATCGGGATGAATCTCGCCCGCACCGCCAAGCTGGTCGCGCAGGCTTTCGACGCTGCATTGGTCGAGGCCGGCGGCACGCTGCCGGTCTGGGTCACTTTGCTGTCGGTCAAATCGCGGGAGCTGGCCAACCAACGCGAGCTCGCCGGCATGATCGGTATCCGGGGCGCAACGCTGACCCACCATCTCAACGCCATGGAGACGCAAGGCCTGCTGATGCGGCGCCGCGATCCCGAGAACCGCCGGGTTCACCAGGTGGAGCTGACCCAAGCCGGAGAAGCGTTGTTCCTGAAATTGCGCACCGCCGCGTTAGCCTTCGACAAGCGGCTGCGGAAAGGACTGTCCGACGACAGGCTGGCAGAGTTTGCACAGGTGCTGGCCGCGTTGCGGGCCAATGTCAATTGATCCCGATTGGACCGCAAGCCTTGTTCCAAGCCGTCTGCAATGTTATATGACCATCGTAGTCATATGCGAGGGCGGCAACATGCGCGAAATTCAGTTGAAAGACGCCAAAGCGACGCTTTCGGCAGTCGTCGATCAGGCAGTGGCAGGAGAGCCTGCCATTATCACACGCCACGGTCGGAAGCAGGCCGTCGTCCTGTCGTTCGAAGATTATCAGCGGCTGTCTCGGGTGCCGAGCTTCGGGCGGCTGCTGGCGGCTTTTCCCGGGGACAAGGACGACATTCCGCCTCGTTCCCGTAAACCGGCTCGCAAGGTTGCGTTGTAGCGCGGCGACCAGCCCGGATGTTTCTGCTGGACACCAACATCATCTCGGCAATGGCTCCAGCCAGGAAGGTTGATCGGGCGGCGCTGATGGCATGGCTCGATAAGGCGAGCGAATACCTGTTCCTGTCCGTTGTGACTGCGTCCGAAATCGCGGCGGGGATAGCGAAGGCGGAGCGCGACGGCGCGACCACAAACGCCGCGCTGCTTCGCGACTGGTGGCAAGCAGTCGAGCATCTTTACGGGGGAAGGATTCTGCCCTTCGATTTGCGAGCCGCGCATGCCGCGGGTTCTATTCTTGATCGCGCAAGGGCTCATCGGCCGGGATTTGAAGATATAGCGATTGCTGCTACAGCCGAGGTTCACGGCCTAGTGATACTGACGGATAATGAGCGTCATTTCGCACCACTTGGGGTGCTGATGCTCAACCCGCTGAGAAACCTGCCGCCATTGCAGTAGTTCCGACTTTCCCTACGCCAGGCGGCCCTGCAGCACCGTCAGCCTGGCCTTTTTCGGCGCTCGCGCCACCAGCCATTCGCGTACTCCGTCCGGCGGCATCGGGAAAGCGATTGAATAGCCTTGCACCTGGTCGCAGCCGATCGCCATCAGCGCGTCGAGCTCGGCTTCGGTTTCAGCGCCCTCGGCAACGATGGAGATGCCGAGACCGCGGGCGAGCTCGGTGAGGGCACGCACGATCTTGGTGTTGCCGCTGTTCTCGTTGATGTTCTGGACGAAGCGGCGATCGATCTTCAGCCGGTCGATCTCGTTTGGATTGACATGGCTGAGCGATGCGTAGCCGGTGCCGAAATCATCGAGCTCAAGATGGATGCCGGCGGCGCGGATGTGCCGCAGCTTTGCCGCGATACCGGTCTTCTCGTCGTCGAGAATGACGGATTCGACGATCTCCAGCGATAGCTTGTGGGCCGGCAGGCCAGCCCTTTCCAGCGTATCGAACAGGAAGACTTCGAAATCTGCCTCGCGCAACTCCGAGCCGGACACGTTGACGGCGATCCGTTCGAAGGCGATGCCGGCGCGGTTCCATTCGGCTGCTTCATCGATCGCCTTGGCAATGACGATGCGGCCAATCTCGGACATCAAGCCGCATTTTTCTGCGATTGGAATGAACTCGCCCGGCGCGATCATACCGCGTTCGGCATGCCTCCAGCGAACCAAAGCCTCGAAGCCACTGATGGCGCCGTCCGACAGCGACACCTGCGGCTGGAAATAGACTTCGAACGCCTTCTCCGAGATGGCGACCTTGATGTCGAGCTCGAGCTGCTTTCGATTGTCGAGTTCGCGCCTCAGCTCATCGGAGAAGAAGGACAAGCTGCCGCCGCCCTGCTTCTTGGCTGAATACAGCGCCAGATCGGCATGGACGAGCAGGTCCTGCGCATTGTCGGCGTCGATCGGGTAGACCGCAATCCCGGCACTTACGCCCGGATGGATTGTCGTGCCTCCGAATATGACCGGCTCATTGAGTTTGGCCAGCATGCTCCTGGCGACGATATCGATGTCTTCGGTGCTGCCGGCGTCGTTGAGGACGACAACGAATTCGTCGCCGCCGAGACGCACGATGAGATCCGACGTCCGGCAGGAATCGCGCATACGCTGGGCGGCCACCACCAGCACATAATCGCCGGCGGCATGGCCGAGCGTGTCGTTGATCTGCTTGAACCGGTCGAGGTCGAACTGCACCACGGCAACCCGTTCACGCCTTCGCTGCGCACCGCTTATGAACGCATCGAAATGGTCGGTCAGGAAGGTACGGTTGTGCAGGCCGGTCAGCCCGTCATGCACGGCAATGAAGGCCATGGAATTGCGCGCATCGACCAGCTCGCGCGTCCGGCGCAGGATGGCATTCGACATCGGCCTGAAAATGACAAGTGCCACCAGCAGGATGACGCCGATGGTCGAGTAGAACAATGTGCGGTGAAGATCGAGGAGCTTTTCGGAGCGCTGGTCCGCGTAGGCGCTGATGCGCTGCCCGAGTGCTGCGTAGCCCGACAACGTTGCGTTGGCAACGGAAGCGTCCAGGTTGACGCGCTCCTCTCCGCCCTTGTAGCCGCCGCTGCCGGTCGTGTTGAGCCGCGATTCGAATGAAGAGATCAGGCGCTCGCCGTTGGCGATAAGCCCAACCGAGAAATAGTCGAGATGGTACGGCTTGGCGAAAAGCACGCTCTCGATCGATTTCGGATCGAACCTTGCCGGCGACACCGGATCGGCGGCGGTCCGTTCGAGCAGCAGGTCGTAATTCTTCTCGAACTCCACCGTCGCTTGCTTGAGCGCGCTAACCAGAGCGCGCTGTTGATCGCGCTGGGCGCTGCCTGTCGCGCCGGCAAGGAAGACGATGCGCTGCGACAGGGCTTTTTGTGTGCTGACGATATCGAGCAGCGCCTGATTGTGCCGTTGGGTCGCCATCACCTGTTGCAGCAGGATGAAGGAGGCCATGACCATGGCGGCTATGATCAGCAGAGCCAGCCAGTAGCCGGACTTGATCAGGAGTATGAGCCTGCCTGAAACGGCGTGCACCGGCTGCTGCGACATTCTCTGAGGCGTCCTCTCGCCAATGAATTCTTGTGCGATGATCTTTGGCTTCAAAGTGTTAACAGGTTTGGGACGGCAACAGGCCGGCGGCGATGACCGTGGCGGGAAACCCGCAAAGTGGTTATTGCAATCTTTCGCAGCGCCTCCGCATTTGAACGTCGTGGCCTCTGCTGTGCCATTGCCGCCACCGGAGCGGTCGCTTTTGCGATGGATTTTTCGTCCGCGCGGCGCGACAGTCCTCATCGATCTCAACAGGGCCTGATCATGACCGCAGCATTCCTCTCCCACATCGACAGCGAGCTTGAAGGACTGAAAACGGCAGGCCTTTACAAATCCGAGCGGGTGATAACCTCGACCCAATCGGCCGAGATCGAGGTCGGCGGTGAGAAGGTGCTGAATTTCTGCGCCAATAATTATCTCGGCCTCGCCGACAGCGCCGAACTGCGCGAGGCGGCCAAGCAGGCGCTCGACCGCTACGGCTACGGCATGGCGTCGGTGCGCTTCATCTGCGGCACACAAGAAGAACACAAGCAGCTCGAGGCGACCATTTCTGATTTCCTCGGCATGGAGGACACTGTCCTCTACGGCTCCTGCTTCGACGCCAATGGCGGCCTGTTCGAGACGCTGCTCGGCGAGGAGGATGCGGTCATCTCCGATGCGCTGAACCACGCTTCGATCATCGACGGGGTGCGGCTGTCGAAGGCCAGGCGCTTCCGCTACGCCAACAACGACATGGCCGATCTCGAAGCGCGGTTGAAAGAGGCGCGCGACTGTCGGTTCCGGCTGATCGCCACCGACGGCGTGTTCTCGATGGATGGCATCATCGCCAATCTGAAGGGCGTCTGCGACCTCGCCGACAAATACGATGCGATGGTGATGGTCGACGACAGCCATGCGGTTGGTTTCGTCGGCAGGAATGGCCGTGGCTCGGCCGAACGTTGTGGCGTCGAGGACAGGGTGGACATCATCACCGGCACGCTCGGCAAGGCATTGGGTGGCGCGTCCGGCGGCTACACGTCGGGCAGGAAGCAGGTGGTCGACTGGCTGCGTCAGCGCTCGCGGCCCTATCTTTTTTCCAACACGCTGATGCCGGCGATCGCCGGCGCCTCGATCCGGGTGTTCGAGCTGATCCGCAATGGCGATGCGTTGCGTCAGCGCCTATATGCCAACGCAGCGCGGTTTCGCTCCGAGATGGGTAAGCTGGGCTTTACGTTGGCTGGTGCCGACCATCCGATCATCCCGGTGATGCTGGGCGACGCGACGTTGGCGCAGGAAATGGCGGCGCGGATGCTGAAGCGCGGTATCTATGTCATCGGCTTCTCCTTCCCGGTGGTGCCGAAAGGCCAAGCGCGCATCCGCACGCAGATGTCGGCCGCCCATTCCAGCGGCGATATCGACCGCGCGGTTGAGGCGTTCTCCGCAGTCGGTCGCGAACTCGGCGTGATTTCCTGAATGGCCGGGACCGAAAAGCGATTCCGGATCAAGAGATTCAAGCGACCAAGGTTCTGGGGATAAGAGAATGTCGAACATGATGAAGGCGCTGGTCAAGGCCAAGGCCGAGCCGGGCATCTGGATGGAACAAGTGCCGGTCCCGGAAATCGGTCCGAACGACGTGCTGATCAAGATCAGGAAGACCGCGATCTGCGGCACCGACGTCCACATCTACAATTGGGACCAGTGGGCGCAAAAGACCGTGCCGGTGCCGATGGTGACCGGCCACGAATTTGTCGGCACCGTCGCCGATTTCGGTGCGGCGGTGACCGAGTACAAGATCGGCCAGCGTGTTTCGGGCGAAGGCCATATCGTCTGCGGCCATTGCCGCAACTGCCGGGCGGGCAGGGGGCATCTGTGCCGCAACACGCTTGGCGTCGGCGTCAACCGGCCGGGCGCCTTTGGCGAATACCTGGCGATCCCGCAGCACAATGTCGTACCGATCCCCGATGACGTGCCGGATGAGATCGCGGCGATATTCGATCCCTTGGGCAATGCGGTTCACACTGCATTGTCCTTTGACCTCGTCGGCGAAGACGTGCTGGTCACCGGCGCCGGGCCGATCGGCATCATGGGTGCGCTGGTGGCGCAATGCGTCGGGGCGCGAAAAGTGGTCATCACCGACATCAATCCGGTGCGCCTGGCACTGGCGAAAAAGCTCGGCGTCCAGCATGTCGTCGACGCATCGAAGGAAAAGCTGCGCGACGTGATGCCGGCGCTCGGCATGACCGAGGGTTTTGACGTTGGCCTCGAAATGTCGGGCGCCGCGCCTGCCTTTCGCGACATGATCGACACCATGAACAATGGCGGCAAGATCGCCATCCTCGGCATCGCGCCGACCGGCTTCGAAATCGACTGGAACAAGGTCATCTTCAAGATGCTGCATCTGAAGGGCATCTACGGCCGCGAAATGTTCGAGACCTGGTACAAGATGATCGCGCTGGTGCAGGGTCCTCTCGACGTCAGCGGCCTGATCACGCACCGCATCGGCATTGATGACTATATTTCGGGCTTCGAGGCGATGAAGAGCGGCAATTCCGGCAAGGTGGTGATGGACTGGTGAGGCCGAAGAAACACGGCGCGGACTGAAAGCTGTTCGGCAGCGATCCTTCGCGCCAGCGTGCCAGCAATTCGGCCAGGAATCTAGCTTTTCCCCAATGCCGCCTCCAATGCTGCCACTCCGCCGACAATGGCCACACGCTCGGCGGGGCTCAGCCTTGCCAGCAACTCCCGCTCGAAGGCTTTCGCCAGCGGCACCATCTCGCGATAGGCGGCAACGCCAGCCTTGGTCAGCGCCAGATGCTCGACACGGCGGTCTTTTTCGTTCGGCGTCCGGATGAGCCATCGGCGCCGTTCGAGTTCGGCAACGGCGCGCGAAACCTTGGTCTTGTGCATGGCCGATTGCTCGCCGAGCGCCGTCGCCGTCATCGTGCCGTGCTGTCCAAGTCCCGCAAGCGTGCGCCATTCGGGCCGGGTCAGGCCGTGACGGTCCTTGTATATCCTGGAGAATTCCCGGCTGACGGCATCGGCGAGACGATAGAGCCGGTAGGGCAGGAAGCTTTCGAGTTCCAGGACGTCCATGATTTTGTATCCCGGCAGACGCCGTGGTTGATGGTTACATTTTCAATGGTTACAAATGAAACCAGTTTGGTCAACTCGGAGCGCCCTTCGGACGCTCCGGGACCACGAATTCGGGAGGATGCCATGGCCTATTCCTACATGCCGGGGTTCGGCAACGACTTCGAAACCGAAACCTTGCCGGGCTCGCTGCCGCAAGGGCGTAACTCGCCGCAGCGGCCGG
This sequence comes from Mesorhizobium sp. WSM4836, assembly GCF_055811815.1. Taxonomy (NCBI): domain Bacteria; kingdom Pseudomonadati; phylum Pseudomonadota; class Alphaproteobacteria; order Hyphomicrobiales; family Phyllobacteriaceae; genus Mesorhizobium; species Mesorhizobium sp. WSM4836. Next base: position 9,965 of record NZ_JBVVQF010000025.1, on the reverse strand, counting down.
CCTACGGGCTTTATGCCGAGCAGCTTTCGGGCTCGCCTTTCACCGCGCCGCGCGGCACCAATGAGCGCTCCTGGCTTTATCGGATAAGACCGAGCGTCAGGCATACCGGCCGCTTCAAAGCGACGAATTATCCGCTTTGGAAAAGCGCGCCGAATGTCGGTGACCACCAGCTCGCGCTCGGCCAGTATCGCTGGAACCCCGTGCCGATGCCGAGCGAGCCGACAGACTTCATTGCCGGCATGCGCTCGATCACCACCGCCGGTGACGTGCTCGGCCAGACCGGCATGGCAGCCCATGTCTATATTGCCAACCGTTCGATGGTCGACGACCATTTCTTCAATGCCGACGGCGAGTTGCTGGTCGTGCCCCAGGTTGGAGCCTTGCGCTTCGTCACCGAGATGGGTGTTATCGAACTCAGGCCGGGCGAGATCGCCGTGCTGCCGCGTGGTCTGGTGTTCAAGGTCGAACTGGTGGATGCCGAAGTGCGCGGCTATGTCTGCGAGAATTACGGCGCCAAGCTGACGCTGCCGGATCGCGGCCCGATCGGCGCCAATTGCCTGGCCAATCCGCGCGATTTCAAGACGCCCTGCGCCTGGTTCGAGGACAGGGACACGCCGTGCCGGCTGATAGTGAAATGGTGTGGCCAGTTCCATGTCACCGAGATCGATCATTCGCCGCTCGATGTGGTGGCGTGGCACGGCAATTATTCGCCTTACAAATATGATCTTGCGACCTTTTCGCCGGTCGGTGCGATCCTGTTCGACCACCCCGATCCGTCGATCTTCACCGTGCTGACCGCGCCGAGCGGCGAGGAAGGCACCGCCAATATCGATTTCGTCATCTTCCCGCCGCGCTGGCTGGTCGCCGAAAACACCTTCCGGCCGCCCTGGTACCACCGCAACATCATGAGCGAGTTCATGGGCCTGATCGACGGCCAATACGATGCCAAGGAAGAGGGCTTCGTGCCCGGCGGCATCAGCCTGCACAATATGATGCTGGCGCACGGGCCCGATGCGCCTGGTTTCGAAAAAGCCTCGCGCGCGGAGCTGAAACCGGTCAAGCTCGACAACACCATGGCCTTCATGTTCGAGACACGCTTTCCCCAGATGGTGACCCGCTATGGCGCCGAGCTCGAAACCCGGCAGGACAATTACATCGACTGCTGGGCCGATCTGAAGAGACGCTTCAATGGCACACCCGAGGGCGACTGGTCTTGAGCGCCGCCGGATGACGGATCGTCTGGTGCTTCTTGGCTCGAAGGGTGGTCCGGCGCTCCGGCCAGGCGGACCATGGCCGAGTTCGTCACTGCTGGACGTTGGCGGCCGCAGCATCGTCGTCGATTGCGGGCTCGGCGTAACGCGCGGACTGACCGATGCCGGCATGAGCCTGAAGATGCTTGACCTGATCTTCATCACGCATCTGCATTCCGATCATGTGCTGGAACTCGGAGCGCTGATCCACACCGCCTGGACGGCGGGCCTGGGAACAAAGGTCAGCGTGTTCGGCCCGCCCGGCATCGGCTACTATTGGCAGCACTTCTGCCAGGCGATGGAGTTCGACATCGAGATCCGCATCGCCGATGAAGGTAGGCTCGATGTCCGCGACCTGGTCTCGATCGTCGAGCTTGGTGAAGGCCAGGTGGCCGAAGAGCGCGGTCTCAAAATATCGGCGCTGCGAGTCGAGCACCCGCCGGTGACGGATTGCTTTGCGCTGCGCTTCGAGCAAGCCGGGCAAAGCGTCGTCTTCTCTTCCGATACCGCATTCTTTCCGCCATTGGCGGATTTCGCTGAGGGTGCCGATGTCCTGGTCCACGAGGCCATGTTGGAAGAGGGTATCGAGCGGCTGGTTGCTAAGACCGGCAACGGCGCAAGGCTGAGGGAACACCTGCTTGCCAGCCACAGCTTTGCCGAGGAGGCGGGCCGCATCGCCAGCGATGCAGGGGTCAAAAGACTGGTGCTCAACCACCTGATTCCGGCCGACGATCCCGAGATCGGCGAAGCCGACTGGATTGCCGCCGTCAGGAAAACATGGGCCGGCGACTTGACGATCGCCCGCGACGGCCTTGTTGTGGAATTAAGCAGCGCCAAAGCTGCGCCAGGAGAGGAAACCGCATGAAGCTTGCTACCTTGAAGGACGGGACGCGCGATGGAAAGCTCGTCGTCGTCTCGCGCGACCTGACGCGGTTTACCGATGCCTCGTTTCTGGTGCCGACGCTTCAGGCGGCGCTCGATGACTGGCGTCGCATCGCGCCGCATCTCGCTGCCATGGCCGAATCGCTCGAGAATAATGCGGTGCCGTCTGCCCGCTTTCACGAGCATGACGCCCATTCGCCGCTGCCGCGCGCCTACCAATGGGCCGACGGCTCGGCCTATGTGAACCATGTCGAGCAGGTGCGGAAGGCGCGCGGCGCCGAGATGCCGGCAAGCTTCTGGAGCGATCCGCTGATCTACCAGGGTGGCTCGGACGCTTTCCTCGCGCCGCGGGACCCGATCCGCATGGTCGACGACGCCCTTGGCATCGACATGGAAGGAGAGGTCGCCGTCATCGTCGACGACGTCCCGATGGGTGCTGGGCTCGGCGAGGCGCGGGCGGCGATCCGGCTGGTCATGCTGGTCAACGACATCACGTTACGCGGACTGACCGGATCCGAACTCGCCAAGGGGTTCGGCTTCTTTCAGTCGAAACCGTCATCGGCTTTTTCGCCGGTGGCGGTGACGCCGGACGAGCTGGGCGGCGACTGGGACGGCGGCAAGGTCAGCCTGCCGCTGCTGGTCGACCTCAACGGCAAGCCGTTCGGCCGGGCGAACGCCGGCATCGATATGACCTTCGACTTTCCGGCGCTGATTGTTCACGCCGCAAAAACGCGGCCGCTGGCTGCCGGCACGATTATCGGCTCGGGCACGGTTTCCAACAAGCTCGACGGCGAGCCGGGCAAGCCAGTCTCGGCGGGCGGCGCCGGTTATTCCTGCATCGCCGAGTTGCGTATGATCGAGACTATCGAGGCTGGCGAACCGAAAACGCCGTTCCTGCGCTTTGGCGACATCGTGCGCATCGAGATGAAGCACAGGGGCGGGCATTCGATCTTCGGCGCGATCGAGCAGACTGTCGAGAAATACGCCAGGTAAGGTTGGGCTGAAGAGGCGTCCGAAACGATGAACCTGCTGGACCATTTCAGCCTCATGGCGCGCAACAATCTCTGGTCGAACGACCGGCTCTATCGCGCCGTGCTGCAGCTTAAGCCCGGTGAACTCGAGGCCCAACGCACCAGCTTTTTTCCCTCGATCAAGGCGACGCTCAACCACATACTGGCGGTCGATCATCTCTATCTCGATTTTCTCGAGCAGGGCGGCGTCGGTGCCGCCGCCTATGACGATTTCGTGCCCTTCGACCAACCGCAGGCGTTGTTTGTCGCGCAGACCGTATCCGATCGGCGGCTGATCGCCTTTTGCGATCGTTCGTCGGCCGACGACCTCGATCGCCGCGTCGTCACCGACCGGCGCGAGGACGGTATGATCCCGGAGCGCATCGGCGACCTGCTCGCCCATCTGTTCATCCACGACATCCATCATCGCGGCCAAGTGCACGCGATGCTGTCCGGCACCTCGGTGAAACCGCCGCAACTCGACGAGTTCTTCCTCGATTACGATTTGAAACTGAGGGAAGCCGAGGTCGAGCGGCTGGAGCTGGATGATCAGACCAACGCGACGTCGTAGGCTGAGAAATGCCGATCCGCAGTGACCAACGTCAGACCTTCAATTTGAGCCTGTGCGACGAGCAGACGGTCGAAGGGATCGCGATGATGGAACGGCAGATGCCCAAGCCTCGCTGCGTGTAGTTCATTCACACTGAGGATCGGAATGCCGTTCGATCGCAAGATTTCCACGATGTTGCCTGTGAGCGTGACTTTGCCGAGCGATTTCTTAATGGCGATCTCTGCTACCGAGACGGCGCTGACGACCACATCCTCGCCCGCAAGAAAGATCTCGCGATGGTGATCCGAAAGGCGTGAATCGGCGTTGAGTACCCAAAGCAGAATATGAGTATCCACCAGATATTGGCGACTCATCTAATGTACTCGTCCCATTCGGGACCGAGTTCATCAAAATCATCCGATATCCGAATTTGGCCTTTCAGGGCCCCAAAAAGGCCTTTGCTCCCGCCAGCCCGAGTGGGCGCGCTCAAGGTCGCCACCACCTCTCCATGCCGCGTCAGATGGATCTCTTCGCCGGCCTGGGCACGTTTCACCAACTCGGAGAGTTGGGCCTTCGCTTTTGCCATCGGAACATTCATGGTCAGACCTCTTATGACCAGAATTTAGGTCATAACTGATCAAACCACAAGGCACCTCGGCCGAGCCGGCTACGCTGCCTTGCCGTCCACCTTCAGCACGCCGCGCTTGATCTGGTCCTGCTCGATCGATTCGAACAAAGCGCGGAAATTGCCCTCGCCAAAACCTTCATCGCCCTTTCTCTGGATGAACTCGAAGAAGATCGGGCCGATCACGGTTTTCGAAAAAATCTGCAGCAGGATCTTGGTCGTGCCGCCGTCGACTACGCCTTCGCCGTCGATCAGGATACCGTGCTTCTTCATGCGCTCGATCGGCTCTTCATGGCCGTTCACACGGGCATAAGACATGTCGTAATAGGTCTCGGGCGGTCCCGGCATGAACTTCAGGCCGTTGGCGGCCAGCCTGTCGGTGGCGCCATAAATGTCGTCGGTGCCGACGGCGATGTGCTGGATGCCTTCGCCATTATACTTTTTCAGATATTCGGCGATCTGGCTGGTCTCGTCCTTGGACTCGTTCAGCGGGATGCGGATCTTGCCACAGGGCGAGGTGATGGCGCGGCTGACCAGGCCGGTGATCTTGCCGTCGATGTCGAAGAAATGGATCTGCTTGAAGCCGAACAGGTCGCGGTAGAAATCCCACCATTTGTCCATCTGGCCGCGATAGACATTGTGGGTCAGGTGGTCGAGATAGTAGAAGCCGACGCCTTCCGGCCTGGGATCGCGCTCGCCCAGCCAGTCGAACTCGGCGTCGTAGGCCGAGCCCTTCTCGCCGTAAGTTTCAATGAAATAGAGCAGCGATCCGCCGATGCCGACGATCGCCGGCACGTGGAGCGTTTTGTCGTTGCCTTCATAGGGCGTCGCGCCTCTGGTCACCGCGTGATCGAAGGCATGCCTTGCATCGACCACCCGCCATGCCATCGAGGATGCACAAGGCCCGTGCTTGTCGACGAATTTCATGGCATGCGAGCCGGGTTCGGCATTGACGACATAGTTGATGTCGCCCTGCCGCCAGACGGTGATCTCCTTGCTGCGGTGCTTGGCCACCGGCACATAACCCATGCGGGTGAACAGCTCGGCGAGCTTCTGCGGCTCGGCATGCGCGAATTCGACGAATTCGAAGCCGTCGGTACCGGCGGGATTGGCTTTGCTGATCTTGGCGGGCGGTGCGTCGTGCGGGAAGGGACCCATGGCATTGCTCCGAAATCTGGCCCGAAATCTGGCATTGGCCGCGTCGGCCATTTCTGAGCGCGATCATAGCGCGGAGCGAGTGCAAATTGCTTGCATTCAAACGCTTGAAATGTTCCGATCATGCGCAAGTTGTGCACTGCGGAGCAGAAATCCATGGATGAGGCGCGCATCGACCAGTTTGACCGCAAGATAATGGCTCTGCTGCAGGCCGACGCGCGGCTGACCAACAACGATCTGTCGGAACGGGTGAACCTGTCCGCTTCGCAATGCTCGCGCCGTCGCCAGCGGCTGGAGGAGGACGGTTATATCAAGGGCTACCGGGCAGTGCTCGACCGCGACAAGCTCGGCTTTTCCCTCGTCAACGTCATCTCGGTGACGCTCGCCACCCACAACCGGGACAATGCGCGGCGTTTCGGCGAATTGGTGGCGCGGCTGCCGCAAGTGCAGGAAGCGCACGCGCTGACCGGCGAGATGGATTACATATTGAAAGTCGTGACGCCCGACCTGAAGTCGCTGTCGGAATTCGTCAACAGCGTGCTGCTGCCGCACGAATCCGTGCAGCATGTGAAGACGGCGATCGTGCTGGAGACGCTGAAGGAAACCGGTGCTCTGCCGATCTGAGGGACGCGAACGTTCACCCCTTCGACTGCTGGATCAGCCCATAGAGATTGGTGCAGCGGGCGCCGGACCGGCAATAGGCGAACACCGGGCCTCCGAGTTCGTCGAGCGCCTCAGCCTGGTCCTCGACGTTCTCGGCCGTGATCTGGCCGCTGATGACGGGGATGTAGCGGAAGGCGAGCCCGGCGCCCTCGACCGCCGCCTTGACGGTGTCGGCGGATGGCTGGCCGGGCTGCTCGTCGTCCGGCCGGTTGCAGATCACGCTCTTGAAGCCGGCGGCCTTGATGGTCGCGACATCTTCGGGCTGGATCTGGCCCGAGACCGAATAGTCCTCGCTGATCTGACGGTATTCCATGGCGGTGTCCTCGCAATGTGGTTAGCGGCAGTCTTGCCACTCCCTGACCCGGTCGGCAATCCGCGCGAAAAGAAATCCATCCGCGCAGATAGAGATTTCGATGCCGGAAATCCAGCCGGGCTAACGCCGCATGTCGCCAGGACGCATCATGCGCCAGCCCGGCTGGATGAACCGGACCGGTCGGGTCAGCTGCCGAGGATCGCGCCTTTGATCTGGGCGATGTTGTTGTGCATCAGGTCGATATAGGTCGCGGCCGGGCCGTCGGGCTGCGACAGCGCATCGGAATAGAGCGTGCCGCCCACCTTGATGCCGGTTTCGCTGGCGATCTGCTCGATCAGCCGCGGATTGGTGATGTTCTCGACGAAGATCGCCGCCGCCTTGTCCTGCTTCACCTGGCTGACCAGCTTGGCGACGTCAGCGGCGGAAGGCTCCGATTCGGTCGACACGCCTTCCGGGGCCAGGAAGGTCAAGCCGTAGGCCTTTTCGAAATAGCCGAAGGCGTCATGCGAGGTAATGACCACGCGCTTCTCTTGCGGGATCGACTGGATCGCTGCTTGCACTTCGCCTTCGAGCGCATCGAGCTTTTGCGTATAGGCGGCTGCATTGGCCTTGTAGCTGTCGCAACCCGCAGCATCGGCCGAGCAGAAGGCGTCGGCGATGTTCTTCACATAGATCTTGGCATTGGCGATCGACTGGAAGGCATGCGGATCGGTGACCGTCTTGCCGCCATCGGTTTCCGCGCCTTCGGCCTCGGCTTCGGCGAATTCGGGTTTGAAATTGATCGGCGTGACCCCCTCGGTCAGCACGGCAATCGAAGCTTTGGTGGCGCTGGCGTCGACCAGGCGCTGCAGAAAACCTTCAAAATGCAGGCCGTTGACCAGCACGATGTCGGCTTTGGCCATCGCCACGGCATCGGCCGGGCTCGGCTCGTAACCGTGGGCGTCGCCGTCCGGCCCGACGATGGTGGTCAGATCGATGCGGTCGCCGCCGACGTTCTTGGCGAAGTCTCCGATGATCGTGAAGCTGGCGACCACTTTCAACGGCTCTGCGAAGGCCGAAGATGCGCTAAGGGCGGTTAATGTTATAACACTCACGGCTAAAGCGGCGCGGATCGATTTCAGCATGGACAGGTCTCCTGGTTGGGATCAGGCGGTTCTGTGGCGGTGATGGACGATACGGGCGCGCAGGATGCCGCGCGTGCCGAACAGGATCGAGGCGAAATAGACGACGCCGGCGGACAGGATGATGGCCGGGCCGGAGGGCAGCGACGCATGGTAGGACAACAGCAGCCCGGCAATGCAGGAGGCAAAGCCGATCACTGTGGCCAGCACGCACATCGGCTCGACGCGCGAGGTCCAGAAGCGCGCGGCGGCCGCCGGCAGCATCATCAGCCCGACCGACAGCAAGGTGCCGAGCGCCTGGAAACCGCCGACGAGATTGAGCACGACGAGGCCGAGGAAGATGAAATGCACCGGGCTGCCCATCCGGCTGACCGAGCGCAGGAACAAAGGATCGAGGCATTCGGCGACCAGCGCCCGCCAGAAGATGGCGAGGCTGGCCAGCGTCACCGCGACGATGCCGCCGATCAGCGTCAGCGCCTCGTTGTTGAGCGCCAGCACGGTGCCGAACAGCACATGCATGAGATCGACGCTGGAGCCGCGGATCGACACCATGAGCACGCCGATAGCCAGCGAAATCAGATAGAAGGCCGCCATCGAGGCGTCCTCGCGCTGGATGGTGAAGCGCGAGACGGCACCGGCGCCGAGCGCCACGATGATGCCGGCGATCAGTCCGCCGATGGTCATCGGCAGGATTTCCAGGCCATAGAACAGGAAGCCGGCGGCAGCACCCGGCAGGATGGCATGCGCCATGGCGTCGCCCGACAGGCTCATGCGTCGCAGCATCAGGAACACGCCGACCGGGCAGGCGCCGAGCGACAGCATCATCGAACCGGCGAGCGCCCGCTGCATGAAGGCGTAGTCGGCGAAGGGGGCAATGAGAAGACCGTAAAGCACGTCCATCATGCCGCCCTCGGCCCGGAGCCGTGATGATGGTCGTGGTCATGGCTGTGCTCGTGGCCACCGTGCTCGTGATCATGCTCGCCGGGCTCGCACCATGGCGCGTTGTCCTCCCAGGCTTCGTGGAAGCGGCGCGCGCGTAGCAGATTCTCCGGCCGCAGCGTCTCTTTGGTCTCACCCCAGGCGATCGGCTGGCGCGCCAGCAGCAGTGTTTCGGGAAAATTCTGCCGCACCAGGTCGAGATCGTGGACGACGACCATGATAGTGCGCTGCTCGCCATGCCAGCGCTTGATCAGCGCGATCAGGTCGCCGACGGTCTTGCTGTCGACCGCATTGAATGGCTCGTCGAGCAGGATGAGCTCGGCATCCTGCAACAGCACACGGGCAAACAGCGTGCGCTGCAGCTGGCCGCCCGACAGTGTGTCGATCGGCCGCTTCTCGAAGCCGCCGAGGCCGACGGCCATCAGCGCCTTGCTGACCGAGTCGCGATCTTCCCTGGTATAGCGGCCGAGCATGCCGCGCCGCGGCCACAGGCCAAGCGAAACCAGGTCGACGACACGGGCCGGAAAGGAGCGGTCGAGCTCGGATTGCTGCGGCAGATAGGCGGCGCGCAGGCCGGGCGCCCGGATCACCGCGCCGGCCATCGGCTTCAGAACGCCAACGATGCCCTTCATCAGAGTCGATTTGCCGGAGCCGTTGGCGCCGACGACCGCCGTCAACGATCCCTTGCGGATCGTTCCGTCGAGGTGGTGGATCGCCGGGTGGCTGTTATAGCCCAGCGTCAGATCGCGGAAGGTCAGGCAGGTTTGGCTCATGTGACGATCCATAGGGCGACGATCGGCGCTGCAGGGGCGGATTCGATATGTGATGTTATTACATTAGTCAACAAGCCAATCGGGCGGAATTGCGGCCGGACCATCTTGTTGTGTGCTTTGGCTTGGCTCAAGCGGTTCCGCTCGAACGGCCTTGCCCCCGGCGAACCCGGCCCCTAAACAGGCGCACCGACAAGTGGAGAAGGAATATCCAATGAGCATTCGCCGCATCGATGTAGGCCCGCGCATGAGCCAGATCGTCATCCATGGCAACACCGTCTATCTGGCCGGTCAGGTCGGCAAGCCGGGCGGAAACGTCGGCGCCCAGACCAAGGATATTCTGGCGGGGATCGACGAATTGCTGGCCAAGGCCGGCACCGACAAGACCAAGATACTCCAGGCGATCATCTGGCTGGCCGACATGAGCAGCTTTGCCGAGATGAACGCGGAGTGGGACAAGTGGGTACCACAGGGCAACACACCGGCCCGCGCCACCGGCGAAGCGAAACTTGCCGGACCGGAATATCTGGTCGAGATTATTGTGACTGCGGCGATTTGAGAATGCAGCTCTAACCCTCCCCCACCCGGGGGGGGGGGGGGGGGGGGCAAAAGGGGGGGGGGGGGGGGGGGGGGGGGGGGGGGGGGGGGGGGGGGGGGGGGGGGGGGGGGGGGGGGGGGGGGGGGGGG